>JAJRSY010000208.1 GCA_024278565.1 Bacteroidota bacterium | reverse complement strand
TGCTGGGATTTCAACGGCACTTTTTAAATTTAAAGCGTGAGCATCTAATTGAGATCCATCTTCCGAGAATGTAATGTTTCTAAAGTAGCTTTCCTGAGCAGATGCATTCCTATCTTTATCGGCAGAGAAAATCAAATAGTTAAAATCTCCTGTAAAATGTTCTCCTATCGGAATCGAAATTGTCTGCCAGTCATTACCCGTATAGGTTCTGTAATCTTGAATGGCGAAGGTCTGGGTGCCGGCCAGTTGGAAAAAAGAATGCCTTAAAGAGCGATCTACCCTATTATTATTATCGAAACCTATACCGTGTATTTCTCCCGTTCCCGTAACCCTAAATTCAAAATTCATCACCGTATTAGTGGTAATCGTACCATTGAAAGGTGCTTTTTTCCAAGAATTGCCAGATAATTTCAAAGTACTGCCATTATCCTGAATTTCAAAAGAACCATTATCTTGATCATGCGGGCTATACCCATCAACGAGCCCACCGGCCCCATTGATAATTAAAAGGTCATTTGACACAACTGGTACTACAATAATATTCAAGGTCTTAGAACAATTTTTTGTAGTGGTCAAAGTATATATACCCGTCTCTTCAGGGGTTATACTATCCATTGCATGACTGTCATTGACTTCGCTTCCGTCAGGTAGCGTTATCACAAAATCAGCCCCATTGGTCAGTACGAACATCATTACATCATCACCTTCATCTACCGTAATGGTAGCACTAACATCAAAAACGCCGTTTATTCTAGATATAATGCTACAATCGTCCGTACCTTCAAAAGGTATGTTATTGCCGATCTGAATGTTTTCTGCAATACTTGGCACATCGAACTTATCAAGGCCAAAAAGCATATAGTAGCCCGGTGGCAAAAGATTTCGATCTGGTATACTTATATCATAACCACCTGACCCCTCTACGAAACTGACCGGTATTCTCCGTTGTTCGTTGTTCGTAGAATGGGTCGCTGACGAAAAGCGTACCAAACTGAACGATTTGATCTCTGAACTTCCCGTAACCGATATGGTCGAATTATAATCCGCAGATTCAGGAGCTTGAATCGTAGGTCTTATAGCGAGGGTGCCATTGTCATTAAAAAGGTAGGGGGGACTATATATTTCTGCATCCAAATGATTTACATCACAAGAACCGCATAATCCACCTCCACCGACAAAAATTCTTCCGTCAGGCATCAAAATAGCTACACTATGATAGGTTCTTGGCACTTGCATGGGGGCCGTATCCTCCCAAGTATTGGTCAACGGATCATATATTTCGCCTACATATTGTGCACCTACATCAGAAAAGATCCTTGCGATATCGAGACCTCCAACAACCAAAACTTTCCCGTTGGGCATTACAATACTGTTGTGCATGGTTCTAGCCCTCTTGAAGCTTGGAACAGGTGTTACTATTGGCACTTCGCTATTAATATCTATAACATGCGTTTTATCTGAGGCGGGGGTTCCGCCACCATAACTTCTAGACCCCCCAACTTTTAACAGCTTACCGACATCGAACATGACCGTATTACCGTTCATGGCGTAAGTATCATCACCTCTTCTGCCAAGGTTTACCACAGTAGGGTTGTCCACATCCCTAATATCGATCCAGTGCATATCGGTACCAGGGCCGGCATGGAATATTTTTCCGTTGGGCGCGGCCCATAACCAAGCATGGTTATCTGATCTATAGAGCTTTTGAGAAGGCTCAGGTTCATCTAAATCAGGATCGTTACCATCTAAAAGAAGTTCTCCCTCTATGGAAGGTATCGGAACCCAGCCCGTGTCCAACGAATATATTTCACCGTGTTTACCACCTATGCCACCACTCCAAGATCCACCAAGTGTAAATATGGCACCGTTTGACAAAGTCACGTTCGCCTGATACCCTCGGGGCATGTTCAGATCATCGGCCGGGCTCCAAATTTCGGTTGCCGGATCATATATAGAGGTCTTTCCACTTGAACTACCCCCACTGACCAAGATTCTACCATCGACAAGATTATTTATTCCCGGGCAGAACATATCATGGTTCGTTTGTGTGAGCGTCACCGGTAGGGCAGCACCATCGGAGCCGATGGTGGGGTCGAAAATCTGAGTGTAGGTGGTACCATCCCCTCCCCCAAAATCAGTCATCTGTTTCGAGGACCATGTAACCAATCTTCCGTCGGGCAAATTGGCTACCGCAACGGGCACCAGATCAAAAATAATCGGATCGCTCCACGCACCCTCTTGGGCAGGGTCTTGAGCACTTAAAATATTGGCTCCTAATGTAAAAGAAAGTACTAATGCTAATTTAAAAAAGTAATTTTTATCCATCTTAATATAGGTTTTGTGTGTGTGTTCTAAACACATAAGTTAAATTATACTCTATATAACTCTTTAAAATCAAATAACCAATTAAAAATAGCCCTTATTAGATTAAGAACTGGTTTAAACTTTTTCAATTGGCTATAACCCGCCTGCCGGACGGGCAGGAATGATGCTTTTTCACCCTTTTTTCGACTTTTTTTTCTTCCGTAGCCCTGCTATACAACTCAAAAAAGGCTTCAAAATGGCAAAAAACCATTAATTTTCGCTTCAATCCAAAAAGTTTAAACCAGTTCTAAAAACAAATATTATCGATGAAATGCAAATGATATTTTTTTTAGATAAACCTTAAATCCGCAAGAGTATTTCTACTGCAAAGCCTAACTGCCCGTCATTGTTGGCAATACTCAAAAAAACTTACTCACCGTAACGAGTGATACGTCTGCGTTACTTTTTCCTGCGCTAGACCAACACTAACAGACATTTAGACTTTTCGCTACGAAAACCCTTGCGGATTTAAGGATAAACTGTAACAATTCTTATATTAAACCATCTATTAGACAAACCATCGTTTTTGAACCGAACAAAAGAAAATACCAATGCGCTATTGCAATTGTGCCTAAAGGGAAACCAAACCGCTCAATTGAAGGTTTACGACAGCTATTACAAAGCAATGTACAACACAGCCCTGCGAATTGTAAAAGACAGTGCAGAAGCTGAAGATATCATGCAGGAATCTTTTTTGAGCGCATTTACAAAATTAGGTTCATTTAAAGGGGAGGTCACTTTCGGATCTTGGCTAAAACGCATTGTGATAAACAAAAGTATTTATCATTATAGAAAGCAACAGAAAAAAAATGAAGTTGCACTTGATGATGTAATCTATAAGATCGAAGATAATGATAGGGTTGTTTCAGACCATGCGATCACCGAACTGAAGGCTCAAAAAGTGATGGAGACCATGAAACTGTTAAAAGACAATTATAGAGTTTCTTTGACCTTACATTTAATCGAAGGATATGATTATGAAGAAATAAGCTCGATCATGAATATCAGCTATGCCAATTGCAGAACAACCATCTCAAGGGCGAAAGAAAGCCTGAGAAAAAAACTAGTTATTGAGAACTAATGGAAAACGATAAATTAAATATTCTTTTTGAAAAGCTTCAAGGTACTTTTGACATTGAAGAACCGAATAACGACCATCGACAATTATTCTTAGAGAAGCTAAAGGCATCAAAAGGGGTGATATCGATTCGCCCGAAAAAGAAATCTTGGTGGAGACCCTTGAGCATTGCCGCTTCAATAGCAGTTCTCTGCACAATGGGCATTGGCCTTTACAATACCCCTGATATTGACCAACAAGTAGCGAAGATATTGCCCGAGGCATCTAAAATTGAACTTTACTTTTCAGGCCTTATCGAAGAACAGGTAAAGCAACTAGAGAACGAAGATAAACCCGAGACCAAAAGAATAATCGAAGATACCATGATTCAGTTAAAGAAACTGGAAACCAATTATATACAATTAGAACAAGATCTTTTGAACGGTGGCAACAGTAAGTTGATACTAAGTGCCATGATCACCAATTTTCAAACTAGGATCGATCTTTTAAAAGACGTTCTCGACCAAGTCGAGACCATTAAAAATTTAAAAACCCACAATGATGAACAAATTACTATTTAAATGTACAATTGTATTGCTTTTGTCAGTTCCGTTGGCACTTTCGGCCCATAACGGAAAACCAAAAGGCAAACACACCAAAGAAAAAACCATCAAAAAAGAATTTGATGTGAATTCAGATGCCTTGCTGAAAGTGCGCAACAGTTATGGCAACCTCAATATTACTTCTTGGAGCAAAGATCGAATTCTGATAGAGGTCCATATCAAGACCAACGGTAACAACGAAGAAAAAGTACAGCGTAAACTCGATGGCATTTCCGTTGATTTTGAGACCAGTAGAAGCGTGGTCTCGGCCCGTACCGTTTTTTCGAAAAATAAAAGTGGTTGGGGATGGAGCTGGAGCAATAATAACGTAAATATGCAGATCAACTATACCATCAAGTTGCCTATAAAAAACAGTGTTCACCTGAACAATGATTACGGGAATATTTTTTTGGATCGTGTAGATGGCCATGCCAAGATAAACTGCGATTATGGCCGATTGGAGATTGGGGAATTAAGGGGAAGAAACAATCAATTGAATTTTGATTACACCTCAAAGTCCACCATCGGTTTCATTCAAAGCGGAACCATCAATGCCGATTATTCAGGATTTACCATAGAAAAGGCAGGGGACCTGATTATTAAAGCGAACTATACCAATTCAACGGTACAAAAAATGGGAAACCTCCAATATTCAAGTGATTACGGAAATATCGAAATTGGGGAAGCCAAAAACGTACAGGGCAATGGCGATTATATCACTATTAAACTGGGCATCTTACATGGCAATGTAGATCTCACTTCTGACTACGGTTCAATAAGAATACGGGAGATGGCTCAAGATGCCGGAAATTTGCGTATTCGCAGTGATTATACAGGAGTGAAGATAGGATACCACCCCCAGTATCATTTTGGCTTTGAGATCAAAACCTCGTATGCCGGTGTTAGCGGAAAAGATGATTTTGAAATCAATATCAGTGAAGTGAAAAACACCAGTAAATTTTTTAAAGGCCATTATGGATCGGCCAACAGCGGAAACTCAGTACACATAACAAGTGAATACGGCAGCGTATCTTTTATAAAAAACTAATCAATTAATCAATCTGCCGTGGCAGACAAACACAAACAGTCATGAAAAAAGCAATTACATTAGGGTTAATACTTCTACTCACAGCATCTTGCACAGCGCAATGGGGAAAAAGAATCAAAGGAAATGGAAACATGGTAACAATAGATAGAAGCGTCGGTGACTACGATGCCATAGCATCGTCAGGTTGGTTAGATCTGGATCTGGTAGATGGGCAAGAAGGGGAAATTACACTTGAAGGCGAGTCAAACCTTTTAGAATACATAAAGACCGAAGTAAAAGATGGTAAATTGGTTATCAAAGTAAGGAAAGGAATAAACCTAAAACCCTCGTCATGGAACAAAGGCATCAGAATCACCGTACCTGTGGAAAGTGTAAGTTCAATAACCCTGTCGGGTTCAGGCGATATTGTTGGGAAAACAACGATCAAAGCCGATAATTTTAAAACGGCCATGTCAGGTTCGGGCGATATAACCTTGGCCGTTGAGGCCAACAATATCAAAGCATCAATGTCAGGTTCAGGCGACATAACCTTAAATGGCAACACTACCAGTTTTGAAGTTACCGTATCGGGCAGCGGCGATATCAAAGCATATGGGCTCGAGGCCGACAATGTAGATGCCACCATATCGGGTTCTGCCGATATCAAAGTCACGGTCAATAAGAAGCTGAAAGCTAGAGTATCCGGATCGGGCGATATCAGTTATCGGGGCAAGCCTGAAAAGGTCGATACCAAAACCTCGGGGTCTGGGGATATTTCTAAAGGCTGAAACAACTATTCAAAGCCTATACATAGGGCTTGTTCAAACTGAAACACAAAAAAATCCGCTCCAATTTTAGAGCGGATTTTTATATTTTAATCATTAACCCTTAGTTTCTGTAGAGACACTTAGGGTCTGTTACAAAATAACCTTTACATTTTGTCTTGTTCTTTTGCACACTAACAGCGTTAAAAATACTCACTTTAGCTAAGGCTATACCTGCGTTTTTTGCCTCGTTATTGCACAAAATAACGTCGCCAAT
>JAJRSY010000013.1 GCA_024278565.1 Bacteroidota bacterium | reverse complement strand
TGGGCTCCTTGTGCTTTCAGCCAAGGAAGTACAGAGCAGGCTTGGAGCGCTCATTGATTATGTGGCCTGTACAATAGAACCCATACGGAGTAGAATAAGCTATACCAGTCCTAATTCAAAATCGAAAAACAAGATTTTTTATTGTAATTACAAAAGGGCAATGTAAAATCAATGGTTTATTGCTTAACTTAATGACATTGGGTAGCGTCCCCTTTTTCTCCCTTTTTCTTTTTTACTTTTTTAATCAGCTTTTATTGTACCAGGCATACATTTTTTCGATCCCTTCTGTTAATTCCACCGTATGTTTCCAGCCCAGTTGATTGAGTTTTGATGGGTCGGTGAGTTTTATCATTGTACCGTCCGGTTTTTCGGTATTG
Source organism: Bacteroidota bacterium (assembly GCA_024278565.1). GTDB lineage: Bacteria > Bacteroidota > Bacteroidia > Flavobacteriales > Flavobacteriaceae > Maribacter_C. Next base: position 4,376 of record JAJRSY010000013.1, on the reverse strand, counting down.
AAATACAATTCGCCCTTGAATCCCACGTGTTCTTTTATGATTTCGGTCAGTTCCTTAATGGCAATGTCTTTGCCCGTGCCGATATTGATGTGGGTGTTGCGTATTTCATGATTTGTGATTCGTGAGTCGATGATATCCTTGAAGTCGCTGTTTTCCATCAGGAATACGCAGGCATCGGCCATGTCTTCTGACCAGAGGAATTCTCTTCTGGGTTTGCCTGTGCCCCAGATTTCTACTTGTACGGTGGGGTGAGGGTCAGGTGTCGTGATGCTTATGCCGTATTTTGACAGAATGTTGAGTATTTCTTCGTTGCTTGCCTGGCCATCGATACCTTCTATTGGGAGTCTATCCAGGTCATTTTGGATGGTTTCCCAGTCATTGTTCTCTAGCGCTTTGCCTAAGTGTATTTTTCTGATCAGTGCTGGCAGAACATGGGATTTTTCCAGGTCGAAATTGTCATTGGGACCGTATAAATTGGTTGGCATGACCGAGATAAAGTTGGTGCCATATTGCAGGTTGTAGCTTTCGCACATTTTTATGCCGGCAATTTTGGCGATGGCGTAGGGTTCATTGGTGTATTCGAGTGGGCCGGTTAACAGGCAGTCTTCGGGCATCGGTTGGGGCGCGTCTTTTGGGTAGATGCAGGTACTGCCCAGGAACATGAGTTTTTTGACGTTGTTTTTATAGCTTTGATGAATGACATGGTTTTGAATCATCAAGTTAATATAGATGAAGTCGGCGCGGTAGGTGTTGTTAGCGACGATGCCACCGACTTTTGCTGCGGCCAGGAAGACGTATTCGGGTTTTTCCTGCGCAAAGAAATCGGCTACGGCTTGTTGATCTGTCAAGTCCAGTTCAGCATGGGTGCGGGTTATCAGGCGGGTGTAACCTTTTTCTTTCAGGTTTTTGATGATCGCACTGCCGACGAGTCCGTTATGACCGGCAACGTAGATTTTGGAGTCAGGATTCATGTTCTAAGGCTTGTTTGGGGGTTGTGATTATTGTATTTTACTTGGGTTCGTATGCGCTTGTCTTTATGTTTTTTGTGCCTGGCGTTGGGGCTCATGCAGGTTATGTTGAAAGATATTGTTGGGTTGTAACAAGGTTTATGTTCATGGTTTTATAAAGTTGTGCAGTATTTATTTTCTGAATGGTTTAAAAACGTACTCAAAATTGATTTTGGCTTTACACGTGGTTTCTTCGAATGTATAGGTTTGCGCGAAGAAGTCCCCTTGTTTGACGTATTCACGCTTTTCTAATTGATAGAGTTTTGCTTTGCATTCATCGGGGTAAACAATGATGTAGTAAGGGACTTTTTCACTTTCGTATATTTCAAATTTAAACGTTTCATCCCTTTTAGCGGTAGATTGACTGATAATCTCTACGATGATTTCTGGAGATTTTGTTATATATTGATCATTGGGTTCATTACAGATTAAAACCACATTGGGCTTCAAAACGGTATCACTGCTTATTTTCCAGTCTTCATCAGCCAGCACCAGGCATTGGTCACATCCAGCAATGGACATTTTTAATTCAAATAATATATTAGCGGCAAGAGCTTGATGTTTTATCGTTGGCGATGGCGTCATTGCCATGGGGCGACCCCCTATCAATTCCCATTGACCTTCCCACTGAAGATAATCATCGAAGGTGTAATGTTCTAGCGCTTTTTCATTTGCCATTATTTGTTTCTTACCAGCATTTGAGTTATAGAGTGATTATAACGTATCCCTACAAATAATCTTTGTGGATATTTAAAAGGGGACGCTACCTTTTTTGTGACTTTTTACTACGCATTTTTACATCAGTGCAGGGATTGAATGAGGTGATAGTTTACTTTTCTCCAGTAGACTGAGAAGGGCTTTCTTCATGGCGCAAAACTTGCTTGATAAAGTCCTTGAAGCTATGTCATAGGTTATGGATAAATCAATGTTATCATAATTGTGAACAGCGATATTACGATAGCCAACCGATCTTTTCATTTTGTCTGCAATTTCAGGTGTAATTATACTGAGTCAGTTCCAGATTGATAAATGCCTCAGCCATGGTTGCAGGTACTGGCTGGTTGGTCGTAGCTAATATATGCGTGGCAATATCGACACTGAGTTGGACAGCACGGGTTAGGTTGAGTATGACGACATCCTGCGCATCAAAATCCTGCAGAAATTCGGCTTCGCTTTTGGGTAGCCGATCATGAATTCTGTTTATGTATCTAAGAATGGAATCAATTTTTTTTTCGAGTATCAGTTTATCCATTCGATAAGTACCGCGTTCTTCTTTCGGCTAGCATTCGTTCAATATAGGGTAGGAAGTCTTGCGCTGTATTGATGTTTTTAACAGCTATTTCTGCGTATTTATTTGGATCGCTTTTAAGAGGTTTTCCGTATTTCATGATTTGAGAAAGCAACGGTTGGCCAACCGTTTGCAAATCAATAAGGTCAATATTTACCAATAAAAGATTTCCAAGCTGCTCGATGAAATCAAGTTTTTGCTTCGCTGATATGTTTAAACCCGATGACAGCTGGATCGCCAAGTCCAAGTCGCTCTGGGCAGTTTGAGTGCCGGTTGCGTATGAGCCGAACAAGATGCCAATATCAATGTCATTATTGTGTTCTAGCCACGTTTGAAGCTGTTTGACCTTTTCAGGCATGCCCTTTGGTTTTGTGATGTCTGCCTTTTGCATTTTACCTGCTCGACCAAAATCAAGTTGCTATAAAATACGCATCTTTATTCGCGCGAAGTATAGCACAAAAGAGGGTCATTAAACTGGATTGAAAAGGAGGCGATCCCCTTTATGCTACACACGGCCACCGTTGCGGTTTTCTATCGTTTTTCTCTCGGCCAAAATCAAGTAGCTATAAAATCCGCAACCGTAACCACGCGAAGTATAATAGAGATAATAAGCTAAGCTTATTTCATGCCCAGAATAAGAAGAACTGTTTTTGCCGATATACCGCATCACATCACTCAGCGTGGTAATCGGCGAGAAAATGTCTTTTTCACCGATGATGATCGAAATATCTATCTTGGTTGGTTAAAAGAGTATTGCAGTAAACATGGTGTAGATATTTTGGCTTACTGTCTGATGACAAATCACGTACACCTTGTCGCAGTACCGAATACGGAAGAAGGATTGCAGCGTGTGTTTAAGCCGTTACACATGCGTTATGCACAGAGGATCAACCGGGATCGAGGTTGGAAAGGTCATTTGTGGCAAGGACGATTTTTTTCATCACCATTAGACGATGCATATTTATGGTCCGCCATTCGTTATGTTGAACGGAATCCGGTGAGGGCAAAAATAGTTATTAAGGCGGAAGAATATTCCTGGTCGAGTGCCAGGGCACATTGTAATTTAAATGATGATCCGATTTTGAGCCAAAAGCTTGATTGGAAGAAACAATGTGAACAGATTTCTGATTGGTCTGCGTGGTTGGCTGAAGGAGATGATGTTCAGAAACTTGAGATGTTACGTCGAAATGTTGAAAAAGGCCTGCCTTGTGGGACGGAGAAATTTATTCGTGGATTGGAAAATCTTGCAGGCCGACCTTTACATTACCGCCCTATAGGTCGTCCAAAGCATCAAAAAGGGTAGCGTCCCCTTTTCCTTTCGCTCCCCTTTTATGCCCTACGGGTTGTAAATTTATCAGTTAGGTTGATATACGTAAAACGGCAACAATGAGTCCGGCAATTGCGAGTAGCGTGCCGAAGCTCCAGCGGATGAGTTGTTTTATTTTATGGTGCAAGCCCATGATTTCCTGGTGTTGTAGCTGAAAACGTTTGTCGACTTGTTCGAAGCGTTTGTTCATTTCAGCTTGCATCAATTCAAACCGTTTGTCTATTTGTTCAAACCGTTTATCAACTTGTTCGAAACGTTTATCGACTTGTTCGAAGCGTTTATCAACTTGCTCGAAACGTTTATCAACTTGTTCGAAGCGTTTTTCCATTTGCTCAAATCCTTTAATCATCAATTCGCGCTGATGTTTGAGCTCCTCTTCGATTCGAATGGTTCTTTCACGTAAATCCAGTTCATAGCGTACATTGGCATTGTGAGGTTCCGGGATATGCGAAATCTCTTCCTTTATCAACTTTTGAATTTGTTGGATATCTTCTTGGGTTAATGCCATGGTTCAAGTCTCTATATAGAACTTATTAGACTACTATAGCATAAAAAGGGAGGCTCAGTTCTGGTGGCTATTGACAGTTAAAAGGGGAGAAAAAAGGGTAGCGTCCCCAATGTCATTAAGTTAAGCACTAAGTGGTTGAATATGATATAATTTAGCCTACCTTAAATGATAAATAGGATGGCAAAAATGACAGAAATAGAACCTTACTCTACTAGAAAACATTTATAGTCAAATTAGCAAAACCAT
>JAJRSY010000207.1 GCA_024278565.1 Bacteroidota bacterium | reverse complement strand
CAATACATCTTCGGGAGATAAAGGCCTCGTGGCTCTTCAACGACCTAAGGGCGGGGCAGTACAGGCACTACGACAAGATCGTATCGATAAACGGCCAGTATTGTTACCTCTCGGGCTGCAAGCTCCAAAAAGGGAATTTCCTTATCATCGTCTCCTTCAACAGACCGCAGGAGGCAAGGGAGGGTTACGCCGAGCGGTGGCAGATAGAGATGTGCTTCAAGGCCATGAAGTCAAGTGGGTTCGATATAGAAAGGACCCACCTTACAGATTTCGAACGCATCGAAAAACTCGTGCTGTTGGTCATATTGGCCTTCGTATGGTGCTACAAGGTCGGCATATACCTCCACCAGAACGTAAGGTCCATAAAGATAAAGAAGCACGGTAGGAGGGCAAGGACATTGTTCAAACCTGTCTGCCGACAGGCAGGTACGGGCTCGACCATATTGCCAACTGCCTGCTCAACGCACTGAAACCAATGGATATAGACATAACACGATTTTTGTCATGTACTTAGATATTTTATATAATCTAAATACCTCTGGTAATCGTTATATTTGATCGATGAAACTATTGGTGGTACAACAAAAAATGATCGGTGATGTTTTGGTAAGCTCTCTTCTATGTGAACACCTAAAAAAACATATCCCTTATGGTGAAGTTCATTATTTGGTCAATGAACACACCTTGGCGGTTGTTGAAGAAAATCCGTTTATCGATAAAATGGTACTGTTCAAAAAAGAGTACAAGAACAGTAAGGTGAGTTTCTACCGCTTTTTAAAATCAATATCCGAAGAACGATATAATGCTGTAATAGATATTTATGGTAAATTGGAAAGTAATCTTATCACCTTGTTTTCAGGTGCTGAAATCAAAATCTCCTACCCTAAATGGCATTCCAAATTCATTTACACCCACCTTGTTCCTATACGGTCAAGGCAAAGGGGCAGTACCAGAACTACAATTGACGATAGGTTAGGGCTATTGTCGCCATTGATCCCCCAACTTTCGGATCTTGAAAGGCGGCCTAAAATATACTTGACAAAAAGTGAGATAACCGAAGTGGGGGCGTTCTTAAACAAAAAAGGAATCAAGGCAGCGCAGCCGATTATTATGCTGGGCATTCTAGGAAGCTGCGAGACAAAAACCTATCCACCGCCCTATATGGCCCAAGTTATTGATATGGTCGCGGACAAAACTACTGCGGTACTGTTGTTCAACTATATTCCTTCACAAGCAAGGGAGGCTAGGTCCATTTATGAACTTTGCCTTAAAAAGACACAAAAGAAAATAGCATTTGAGACCTTTGCGCCATCGCTCAGAAAATTCCTGGCCCTGCTCTATAATTGTGATTGTTTGATCGGTAACGAAGGGGGCAGTGTAAATATGGCGAAAGCTCTCAATATTCCAACATTTTCCATTTTTTCACCATGGATAGATAAAATAGGCTGGCATACCTACGGGGATAGTAAAAACATAGCCGTGCACGTGGGAGATTATTATACCGAAAAATTAAACGAACTTTCCAAGAAAGAAATAAAAAAGCAAACACCAAGGCTGTACCAATTGTTCGAGCCTTCGCTTTTTGAAAAAGAGCTCATGGGCTTTTTAGAAACGGAAATCTTTCCTGACCAATAATATTTGGTAAGCGTTTACAAGTACTTTCCAGTTCTTTTCTACCATATACTCCACAACCTTCTTCCCCTTTCCCCCGTTGGGCAATCTGCAATCGTCTATGAGCACTATTGTTTTACCGTGCAAGTGGTCCTCAATTGCCTTAAATTCGTTAAGGTGGTGCAATTGACTTTCGACCTGTACCGCTAAATCGTTACTGTAATCATAACTATCCAGATAAAGAAAATCAACCTCTTTGTCAAACTTTTTCAAAAATGCGATGGAATCCGATAGGTGTATTTTCACATAATCGTTCAATCTTTGGGCATTGACTTCTTTTTGTGCGGCATCAACAGATTTTTCGTCAATATCCACAGAGTGCAAAAAGGCATCGTTCAGCCTGGCCCATTTTCCAAATACAATCGTAGCGGCCCCATCGCTTTTAGCCCCGTGCAGCCCATCTCTCGAAGTCCCTGTTTCTATCATGACCTTGGCTTTTGTTTTATCCAATAATTCCAGGGTCTTCAAGAAGGTCTTTCTCCTTTTTCCAAAATTATACCGAAAAGGCATAAAGGGATAAAGGGATTTGTATTTTATAAACTTTACTGAAAAATAACCAAAAACACCTAAACCAAATAACAAAAAAATATAATCCATAATGTGTGCATCTAAATATTGTGCTTTTTACATGACTTCTCTTTGGCAACAAGGACAATCTGACCAATATTTTTGTTAAAAATAGCCTCCTTAAAAGTTTATTCCTATAAATCGCACCCAATATCTACAAAAAAAAATAGCTATCTTTGGTTTTCATTGGCAAATATTAAATATGAAAGTAGGTTTCGATGCCAAAAGAGTATTCCACAATGACACCGGACTCGGAAACTATGGAAGGGACGTTATTAGAATACTCCATGAATATGAGCCGATTGAGAAATTAATTCTGTACAATACCAAACCCTCTGCCGAAGAAAGGTTCAAAGTACTTGATGGGTTTTTTATAAAATACCCTAAAAATTGGTTCTGGAAAAAATTTCCCTCTATCTGGAGGTTGGTCGGGGTGACAAAACAGATACGGAAAGATAATGTTGATATATACCATGGTCTTTCCGGAGAAATCCCAAATGGGCTAAAAAAAAATGGCGTTGCCTCTATCGTCACCATTCACGATCTGATTTTTTTAAGCCATCCACATTATTATTCCTTCTTTGACAAAATCATATATAAAAGAAAGTTTGCTCATGCAGCAAAAAATGCGGATATTATCATTGCCATAAGCAAGCAGACCAAAAGAGATATCATAAAATACGGCAAAGTCGCTAGCAAAAAAATAAAAGTAGTCTATCAAGGGTGCAACGATGCATATAAAAAAGAATATACCCCCTCTTTAAAAAAAAAGGTCATTGAAAAATATGGGCTTCCAGAAAAGTTCATACTAAATGTGGGTACCCTCCAAGAACGTAAAAATGCATTGACCATTGTAAAAGCCGTTCATGGCACCGATTACCATCTCGTTTTGGTGGGAACCAAAAAAAAATATGCAAAAAAGATCCATATCTATATTGTCCAAAATAATTTACGATCGCAAGTTCATTTTTTAAAAAATATTCCTGTTAATGAACTAGCGATAATCTACCAATTGGCAACTGTATTTTGTTACCCTTCCGTTTGTGAAGGTTTTGGGATTCCGATAATCGAAGCCTTGTACAGCAAAACACCGGTAATAACTTCAAAAGGAAGTTGTTTTTCAGAGGCTGGCGGGCCAAAATCAATATATATCGAACCCTACGATGCTATAATCCTAAGACAAAAATTAAAACTCTTGTTCGATGACCATATACTGAGATCCAATATGGCAAAAGATGGTTATGATTATGTACAACAATTTAACGACCAACAGGTCGCTAAGAACATTTTTGGCACCTATACTGATGTCTTGGCCAATGGTCAAAACAATCATCTGAACGATCTGACAGAAAAGAACAAAATTTCAGCGTTACTGATTACTTTCAATGAAATAGAACATATTGATGCTGTTTTAAGCAATTTAGACTTTGCCGATGAAATCATTGTCGTTGACTCATATAGTACCGATGGCACCATTGATCGCATTCAAAAACATTCGAAAGCAAAGCTTATCAAAAGACCCTTTAAAAACTATACCGACCAAAAGTCATTTACTATGGAACAGGCATCACATGATTGGGTATTGTTCATTGATGCTGACGAGAGAATTACCGTTCCTCTTAAAAATGAGATTCTAAAAACCATTAATTCCGATAATCCAACAGCTGCGTATTACTTTTACAGAACATTTATGTTTCAAAAACAAATACTACGATATAGCGGTTGGCAAAGCGATAAAAATTATCGGTTGTTCAGAAAGAGCAAAGTTCACTTTACCACTGATAGAATTGTACACGAAACCTTGGTGGTTGATGGAAAATCTGATGTTCTCAAGCATAAATTGATCCATTATTCTTACAAGAACTATGAGGATTACAAGGGCAAAATGATCAAATATGGTCAAATGAAAGCCCAAGAAGAGCTTAAAAAGGGATATAGACCCAACCCATATCACTTTGTATTTAGACCGTTGTACAAATTTTTCAACCATTACATTTTAAGACTGGGCATCTTGGATGGCAAAAAGGGGTTGATTATTTGTTATCTTAATGCCCTAGGGGTTTTTTCTAGATATAAAGAGTTGAAACGCCTTAAAAATTTACCCTAAAAATATCCTGCACCCAACAGCTATACTTTGTTGGCAAACACCATAATCAATCTTTTTTCACGACCCGAGAATGAGAAAGCAAAAATTTGATATTGCTGTAATAATAATCAATTACAACTCCTCCGAATATTCCAAAAAGTGCATTGAAAGCATATTGGAACATACCTCAAATTCACTTTCTTACGAAATTATTGTAGTGGACAATGCATCTGAAAAAGAAGATTACAATAGGTTGGAATTGTTTGTCGATAATTTGGGACTGCTAAAGGTCTCATTATACAGAAGCAGGATCAATACAGGTTTTGGCGGGGGAAATATGCACGGGGTACAGTTTGCAAATGCCAATTACTACCTATTTCTCAACAACGACACCTTGCTGCTCGACGACCCCATAAAAACCTGCTACGATTTCATGGAGCAGAACAAAGATGCCGCCGCTTGTGGACCCCAAATCTACAATGAGAACAACGAAAAACAACTGAGCTTTGATCATTTCACTTCGTTTGCGAGGGAAGTTTTCGGAAAACAGTTCGTACAGGCCGTCTTCTCAAAACCGAATCGAAGAAAGACCTACAGCAAACCCCTCTTGGTCGATTACGTAAATGGCAGTTTTATGTTTTTTAGGAGGGTCGACTTCAATTCCGTTGGCGGTTTCGACACCAACATTTTTCTATATTTCGAAGAGAGCGATATTTGTTGCCGCCTAAAAAATCAGCACAGAAACACCTATTTTATACCATCGGCATCTTATGTTCATTACCAGGGCAAGAGTATAAAAAAAGCCAAAATGCCCATCGCCATAAAAATAGAACTAAAGACCTCGATGTTCTATGTCATTAGAAAAAACCATGGCTACCTGCATTATCAAGCATTGCGGTTGTTCTTTATCATTAGGTACGGTCTGGTCTCTTTGGTGAAACCTAGGTACTTTAAACTGTTCCATCGTATTTTGATCGGGCTTCCCTTGGGCAGATCATTAAAGCAAAAACAGCAAATCACCGATTGGCAAAATTATTAAGCACTAAAACGCAGGCACCATCCTAAGAAAAAAGTATTTTTGTCCTAGAATCGACAACAAGATGTTCATCTGATGCTTACCGAAGAAATTAATAACGCCATATCCGTTCTGGAAAAGGGTGGCCTCATACTCTACCCTACAGATACCGTATGGGGCATAGGTTGTGATGCCACAAATGAAACAGCGGTACAAAAGGTGTACGACCTAAAACAACGTCAAGACAGCAAGGCATTGATCTGTTTGGTCGCCAATGACCCCATGCTTGAAAAACATGTGGCAAAGGTTCTTGATATGGCCTATGACATTATGGATCTTTCCACCAAGCCCACGACCATTATATATGACAGGCCAAAGGGAATCGCCAAAAACCTTATCGCCACTGACAATACCTTGGCCATACGGGTCGCTTCCGACAAGTTTTGCCAATACCTCATCGGCAGGTTTAAAAAACCGATCGTATCGACCTCGGCCAATATTTCAGGACAGCCAGCTCCAAAAAATTTTTCTGAAATAAACGACCTTATTATAAAAGGTGTGGACTATGTGGTAAATTTGCAACAAGACCAAAAAAAAAACACCCCCTCGGCCATCATCAAATTAGGAAATGACGGTACGGTAAAGATCATACGGCAGTGATGATGAAAAAGACACTACAACAAGACCATAAAGAAGCACTAAAAGACCCTGTTTTTAAAATCGTTTCTGGGGCAGCGGCAGAGTTAGGTGTAGACTGTTACGTCATTGGTGGATTTGTTCGCGATTTCATATTGGAAAGAGGGACCCCAAAAGACATCGATATTGTGGCGGTGGGCAGCGGGATCGACCTTGCCAAAAAAGTAGCTTCAAAATTACCGGACAAACCAAAAGTATCGGTGTTCAAGAACTTCGGTACCGCCATGATCAAAACCGGAGATGTGGAACTGGAGTTTGTAGGTGCAAGAAAAGAAAGCTACCAAAACGATAGCAGAAAGCCCGTGGTGGAGAACGGCACACTTGAAGACGATCAAAAAAGAAGGGATTTCACCATAAACGCCCTAGCGTTCTCATTGAACGAAAAAGACTTCGGTCGCTTGTTAGATCCGTTCGATGGACTCAACGATCTTAAAAACAGATTGCTCCGCACCCCGTTAGAACCCAATATCACCTATTCAGATGACCCCCTGCGCATGATGCGCGCCATTCGCTTTGCCACCCAATTGGGCTTTACCATAAAAATGGAGTCATTACAGGCCATTACCGAAAACAAAGAGCGCATCAAGATCATCTCAAAAGAGCGTATCGTTGATGAACTGCATAAGATTTTGGCAAGTGAAAGACCCTCGGTTGGTCTCTCGCTCTTGCACAAAACTGGATTGCTACCTTATATATTACCTGAATTGGTCGCATTGCAGGGCATTGATGAAATAGAGGGCCAACGCCATAAAGACAATTTTTGGCACACTTTGGAGGTGGTTGACAATATTGCCCGCGCAACCGATAACCTATGGTTGCGTTGGGCTGCGCTATTACATGATATAGGTAAGGCCCCTACCAAAAAATTCCATAAAAAATTGGGATGGACCTTTCATGGCCACGAATTCGTAGGAGCCAAAATGGTGTACAAACTTTTCAAACGCCTCCGTATGCCCCTGAACGACAAAATGAAATTCGTTCAAAAAATGGTGTTGATGAGCTCTAGGCCCATTGCCATCTCTGAAGCCCATGCCACCGATTCGGCGGTGCGCCGATTGGTATTTGATGCGGGCGATCATATCGATGATCTGATGACCTTGTGCGAGGCCGATATCACCACAAAAAACCCAAAAAAGCAAAAGAAATATAAAAACAATTTCAAGTTGGTGCGCCAAAAAATCAAAGAAGTAGAAGAGCGTGACCACATTCGCAATTTTCAGCCCCCGGTCTCAGGTGAGGAAATCATGCAGGTCTTCGACCTAAAACCATCCAAAGAAATCGGCATTATCAAAGATGCCATAAAAGAAGCCATTCTCGAAGGTGATATTCCCAATGAACACAAAGCCGCCAAAGAGTTCATGTTCAAGAAGGGAAAGGAACTGGGTCTTACTGCTCAAAAACCAAATTAAACTACCTTCGGCTAAAGACCGATGGGTTTGGGTTTCGCCCCCGCCTGCCGGCGGGCAGGTAAAGGCGACTAAAGCAACTAACCTAAGGGCTTGTTGCAAAATAAAGTGTACAGAGTTGACGCACCTGCCTGTCCGGCAGGCAGGCCTAAGCATAGCCTTAGTTACGGTTATATTTTTTAACAACAAATAAAGACAAAAGAACAAGTCAAAATGTATAGGTTATTTTGTAACAAACCCTAAGCGGAAAGCGCACAGCGCCTGCATAACATAGGCCCGGAAAACTTCAACAGATCGCCACGGAAACGAAAGGGCTTCCTCGTAATGACGGTGAACACCGAGCATCCAGCACCGAACAACGAACACCGAACACCGAACAACGAACACCTAGCACCGAGTACACACCACCAAAACCCATCCGTTCACAACAAGTTCATCTTATTTCACAACAATTGTAGGTATTATCTTACTTAAAAGTAGGTTATTGCGTTCTTGTTATGGCCGTAAACGATAACCGGCCCGCTAAAAGTACGACAATGAACCACAATACATCCATTATGAAAACCATAGACCGACTTTTTATTTTGACACTGTTCAGTTTCCTTTTTGGGACCTTACAGGGCAACGCACAATCACCAGGGGGCGTGGGTACAGATCTTTCACTCTGGCTCAAGGCCGAT
>JAJRSY010000206.1 GCA_024278565.1 Bacteroidota bacterium | reverse complement strand
GGCTTTTGTAGCACCTATGACGGCAGCTTTTGCCGCAGAGTAATTGGTTTGCCCCGGTGTTCCCTTTAATCCGGAGACGGAGACCATGTTTACGATCCGCCCATATTTGTTGACCAATAATTTTTGGATAAGGTGATTGGTAACATTGAAGAAGCCATTGAGACTTGTATTGATGACCGAAGACCAATCTTCGGGCTTCATCCACATGAAAAGACCGTCTTTGGTGATGCCCGCATTATTGATTATAACCTCAATGATACCGTTTTCGTTTTTTTCTTGCCACGCATCCAATGCATTTTTCACGGCCTCTGCATCCACTACATTAAAGGGAATCAATTCTCCTGTTCCGCCAGCCTCTATCACTTGTTCGAGGGTTTCTTTCGCCGCTTCGCTGTTGCTGTTGTAGTTGATGAGAATATGGTAATCGGTGTCTTTTGCCAATTGTACGCATACTGCCCTACCAATGCCCCGAGATCCCCCCGTTATAAGTGCATGTTTTTTTTTCTCCTTTTTATCTTTCATCGAAGGCCTTCCTATTTGTTTGTGTCCACAAAATTTTCGGCATTTTTATACCATTTGCCCCCTAAGACGGTGCCATCAGTTTTGAGGAATGCCCAACCTTTTTTAGATTTTACTCTTGCAAGACCATTGTTAAACCCTTTTTGGGCATTTTTTTGAAGAAAAGAAAAGCCGGCACTTATGTCATAATCCATGGGAATCACCATTTTACCCGATTTATCTATGAAGCCCCATTTTTTCTCCTTTACCGGAGCTAGACCATCATTTGAGAATATTTCAGCATCTTTATACTTAAAGTCGATTACCTGCTCACCTTTTTCGTTGATATAGCCCCATTTTTTGTTTTTCACAACAGGTGCCATTCCGTTACTGAAACTCCTTGCCTTGTCAAAGGAAGGTTTGATTACCCATTCGCCTTGATTGTTGATAAAGCCAACTTTTTTACTGCTATCACTGGCGTAGGTGAGTTTAGAATCGCCTTTGAATTCGTATATTTTTACGGCATCGGGTACTGCTTTAAAGCTTCCGTTTACAACCAAGCCCATTTGGGTTCCTTTTCTTGCCCATATACCACTTGGACTGTATGAACCTAGACCGGTATATTCTACGGGTATGGTTTCTTCCCCTTTAGCATTGATCATTCCCCATAAATCACCGTTCTTGACCTTGGCATGCCCGCCCCAGAATTTTTTCATGACATCGTAGGTAGGTTTTAGAACTATTTTTCCGTTGGTGCCCAGTAAGCCTATTTTTTCCCCTTCCCTGAAAATAGCCACTCCATCTTTAAAATCATAGTATTTATCAGCGGCGGGTACTTCTAAAGTTTTGCCTGCATAATCAATATAGCCCCATTGGTCATCTTTCAGCACCAAGGCAATGCCCGAATTGAATCTTTTTACCTTATCGTAAATGGGTTCAATGGCCCATTCTCCCGAAGGGTTGATGTAGCCCCATTTTTTGTCTTTCTGGGCTGCCGCCCTATTTCCTGAGAAGCTGGTCGCTTTTGCAAATTGGGGTTTGATGGCAAAAGAACCCGATTTGTCAATATAGCCGAATTGGCCACCATCCATTACCAGTGCCAGTTCTTGGGCTGCCAAATTAAAAACGGCAAGTAAAAAAGTAAAAATTAAAAGGTGCAATGTTCTCATGATGTTATTTATTTTCATGGTTAATAATAAAGTCCTTTACTTCGTTTACAAAGGGATACATTACCATATCTTCTTTGAACGGGGGAACTATATTACGAATCGCGTCGTACATGTTTTTTGTTTTTGAGGATACTTTGTCCTGAACCTCTAAATATTCTATGGCCTGAACTATGGTTATCATTTCGATCGCCATTACCTCAAAGGCATTTTCAATTACTTTTTTTGTTATCAGGGCCGCATTGGTGCCCATGCTTACAATATCTTGGTTGTCATTGTTGTTTGGTATACTGTGCACGTACATGGGGTTTGATAGCATTTGATTTTCGGCGGTGGTGGAAGTTGCTGTAAACTGCACCCCTTGCATTCCGAAATTAAGGCCCAATTGACCTAAATTCACGAAAGGGGGTAGAATATCGTTAAGTTTAGAGTTCAATAGGTAATTCAACTGCCGTTCTGCCAGCATACTCAATTTGGTGACAACGATCTTCAGTTTGTCCATTTCAAGGGAAACGTAATCGCCATGAAAATTACCCCCATGGTATACATGTTTCTTTTCAACATTTACTATGGGGTTATCGTTGGCCGAGTTCACCTCTTCTATCAAAATTTGTTCAACGTTGTCCAGGGTATCCAAAATAGGGCCCAATATCTGTGGCACGCATCGAATTGAATAATACTCTTGGACCTTTTCTTCAAAAACCTTGACCCCGTTATTATTGGTGTACAAATGGTGCTCACGTTTTCTTGTTAGGGTACTGTCTTCAAGGTGACTGCGCATTGAACGTGCGATCTCACGCTGCCCTTTGTGCCTTTTGGTCTGGTTCAGATTGAAAGACAAATGGTCATCATAGGCTTTTACAATTTCATTTATGGCCGATGAACAGGCAATCATCCATTCTAGCAGGCGACGCGTGTAAATCGTATTTACAATACCGATGCCCGTCATTACCGAGGTGCCGTTGATCAAAGCCAGACCCTCACGGATCTCTATTGAAATCGGATCGATCTTCTCTATTTCAAAAATCTCTTTAGTGGGTCTTCTATCCCCTTTGTAGAAAACTTCTCCTTCACCGATCAGTACAAGGGCCAAATGGGCAAGTTGCACTAGATCCCCACTGGCACCTACGCCACCGTGTTCGTAAATCAAAGGCGTGATATCTTTGTTGATCAACTCGGTCATAACATCTATAACCGAGGTATGAACCCCTGAATTACCCAAACTCAAGGTGTTCAATCGTGCCAACATAGCGGCTTTTACGTATTTGGGAGCAAGGGGGTCGCCCGTACCCGATGCATGGCTGCGGATCAAGTTGAACTGTAGCTGTATACGTTCAGAATCTTTGATCTTATACTGTGCCATTGGGCCAAAGCCCGTGTTTACTCCATAAAGAACTTTGTTTTTTGAAAATTCCTTTAGAAAATCAAAACTTTTTTGAACGGTTTCCCTAACGGGTGCGCTAATTGCTACCGGTTGATTATCAAAAATAACGCGATAGAATTCTTCTATACCTAACTTTCCTTTAATTTCGGGCATTGATTGTCGGTTCTATAACAGGAGAATGTATTAATATCAGATAAAAATAGTTAATTTGGTACGCAAATTTATAATAATTAGTGGATCATTGATTTTTTTAGGGCATGAATAACGAAAATGTTGCTGTTTTAATTATCGGAGCGGGGCCAGCAGGTAGTGTTGCGGCAGCTTATCTTCACAGTAAGGGATACTCGGTAAAAGTTGTTGAAAAAAATATTTTCCCTCGATTTGTAATAGGGGAAAGTCTTTTGCCACGGTGCATGGACCATTTTGAGGAGGTCGGGTTCATAGAGGATCTCAAGAAGCAGGGTTTTGAGGTTAAGGCAGGTGCCCGGTTTTTAAGGGGCGATCGGGTCTGTGATTTTGATTTCAGCAAGAAACATACTGAAGGTTGGAACTGGACCTGGCAAGTGCCCAGAGCCGATTTTGATAAGGTACTGACCGATGTGCTTGAGAAAAGAGGGGTCGATATTACTTTTGAACAAGAGGTCGTTGATGTCGCTTTTGGCCCTGAAGGATCGACTACAACGACCAAGGGCGCAAATGGCGAACTGGCTACGGTTACAGCTAAGTACGTTATCGATTCAAGTGGTTATGGCAGGGTATTGCCACGATTGTTGAACTTGGACAAACCTTCTGAGCTACCAAAACACTCCTCGATCTTTACCCATGTAAAAGAGATCAATAGGCCCGAAGGAAGAGAGGGCGCCCTTATTACCTTTGATGTGGTCAGCAAAGATACTTGGCTATGGGTGATTCCTTTTTCAAACGGAACCACCAGTATTGGTTATGTAGGCCCTACGGAGTATTTGGAATCTTTTGAGGGAGACACTACCGAGAAGTTAAAAGAAATGATGAAGCTTTCGAACTATTACCACAATCGATTTGATGGTCTGGAATATTCGTTTGAGCCGATTATGATCAAAAATTTTTCGAAATCGGTAAAACAGCTTTATGGAAAAGGATATGTGCTGACGGGCAATAGCGCAGAGTTTTTGGACCCTGTTTTTTCGTCAGGAGTGACCTTTGCGACCGAATCTTCATTGTTGGCGGCAAAACTCATCGTAAAAGAACTGAACAATGAAAGGGTGGATTGGGAGAACGATTATACCAGTTACCTCAAAGAGGGTGTGAACGTATTTGCCAGTTATGTAAAGGAGTGGTATACGGGCAACCTACAGACAATTTTCTTTCACGAACATGAAAACCCCGAGGTCAAGCGGCAGATCTGTGCGGTTTCGGCGGGGTATGTATGGGACAAGACCAACCCATTTGTAAAAAACCATGATCGATTGATACGAACCGTGGCACATATTGCAAATATGGAAATGGATTGACAGTTTATGACTATGTCTTACGAGCAAAATGCCGAGACATTCCCTGGCCCAATTCGGCATAGGCAGAGAGTATGCGGTCAAAGTCATCTGCATTCGCTCCCCTACTGTGAACATCGACCATTTGTGTTGAATAGAGTATATTTTCAGGGTTTTCCGTTTCAAAAATATGGTTCTACTGCTCCCGAGTACTCGGAAGCAGTAGAACCAAAAACATGTATGGTAGGGCTTGCATATTTTCTAAAAAAAGAAAGGCTCTAGTTTAGGTCTGCGTTGATAAATACAATTTTATTGACTTGGGCATTTAAAGGCCAATGTTCGGTTTGGGCTAAAGCCCGGCAGGTGCTTTTCCTGTTCCCGGCTTAAAAGCCGTGGCAATGGAATCGGGAAATCGATTTTTCAGTTGC
>JAJRSY010000205.1 GCA_024278565.1 Bacteroidota bacterium | reverse complement strand
GCGGCATCAATATTTCGCTTCTTCAAGGCAATGAAAATACCCTCTTTGTTATCTCTGATAGCCTGTAGCTGTATCATTGTTCTTTTCTTTGAGGTGCAAATTTAGTCTTAATTGAACAATGAATCAATTTTCTATGGATTGGAATTGAATCAAGTGCTCTCCTCTCATAAAAGTGTCAAATTTAGTTCGCCTTTATTCAGAGGGCAAGATCCACTCATTATGCCAAAAATAATTCCAAGGCTCGTTGGCCAGATCCACTTTGGGGTCGACAAAGGCCTTATATGCCTTGCCGTTGATGCTTACCTTCGAATTTTTGGCATACACTGCAACGTCTTCCCCTTTTTTTGCATATTCGTTTTTCAATTGCTGTGCGAATTGCCAAATGAAATCAGGGTATGCCGCTATTCTCCTTTTTTGTTTTTCGGTCAGGTAATCGTCGAGGTTTACCCGGGTCAACTTTTCGGTATTCTTGTTCAAGACCTGAAAATCAATTTCACCCCTTCTGCTTCTGAGCATCATACGCCAGCTCATGCGATGGCCTTCCTCGGTCCAAAGCACATTGTCTTTTATTATGTGATGCCGAACGGGCAGTAGCAATTGAATTAAAAAATAGATGCCGCCGCCAATGAGTATAGCCTTATGAAAAGGTGGCGGCCGATCCAGTTTTTTGGCATACGCCACCTTCTTTTTAAAGAACATTTTCCGCATGGTTTCTGGCTCAAAAAAGAAAACCGAAAAAGCAAGGGCCAAATAAGGAAAAATCCCGATTTGGAAAACGATGGAATTGAACAGATGGAAAAAAATAGATATAAAAAAAGCCAATTTTCGTGTGGGCTTCCAAAGCAATGCGGGCACGATCAGCAAATCGAACAGAATACCAGAAACCCCTACTATTTTATGTAACCACGGTTGTTGCAATACTTCACCTATGACATAGTAATCCGCCTTATTCTGCATAAGAATTTTTACAATGCTAAAATCAAGCCAGTCACCATATAGTTTTGCTATTGAGGCATAGGTATACACCAAAAATAGTTGCGCTACCACCGCCCACTTTACATAGCTGAACATATGGTCTTTTTTTATCGACGGATTCTGTTTCGCATCAATTGAATACCCCGCATTGGCCGGAAAAAGGCACATCAGTCCCGAGATCAAAATGAGCAGATAGTAATGGTTGTTATACGATGTTTTTTGCATCAAATAAACCGCAGTCCACAATACTGTAAATGAAATGATGCTGAACCGGTATTTGTAGCCTAGGGCAATACACACCCCCAAGGAGCCCATGACAAAGAAATAAACATACATACCATAACCGGGCAATGGCTGTAGCCAGTCAAAACCAATGAAGTTAAACGTGAATTGTGGTTCTACCAAAGTACGCCTGACCCAGCCTGTAGCTATTGCGCCATAACATTCTAAAGCAACGAGGATCCCGAAAAAAATACGGAAAATGAGCAAACAAGAATTATCGATTTTCGCAAACAGCAAACGATTTAAGGTATTCATGAACCAACGGTCTTATCAATTAGTGAAAGTGAGACCTGCCTGTCTTGGGCCAATTGATCCTTAAGGACTTCGACCGAATCGAATTTGTGTTCGTCACGAAGTCGTTCTAAAATATCAATCTGTATTTTTCGGTCGTAAAGGTCTTGTTCGAAATCGAAAAAATGGATCTCGATACTTCGCTCTTTTCCGGAGACCGTAGGGTTGTAACCAATGTTCATCATCCCATAGACCACTTGACCTTTAATTTTGCTTTTTACCACGTAAACCCCATTCTTGGGCACCAGTTTATAGGTTTCCTTAATATGCAGGTTAGCGGTCGGAAAACCAAGCTGCTTACCAAGTCCCTTCCCCTTTTTAATGGTTCCGGTAAGCATATAATTGTAGCCCAAGTACTTGTTAGCCGTTTGAATATCGCCACCTTCCAAGGCCCTACGTATTTTGGTCGAACTGACGGCCATATCATCAACTTCCTGTGCCGATATTTCTTCTACATCAAAGCCAAGTGTACTTCCGAAAGAAGTAAGATCATTAATATCGGCCGTACGGTTTCGGCCAAACCTATGGTCATAACCGATAATGATTTTTTTGGCACTTAAGCTATTTACCAATATATCCCTAACGAAATCTGTGGCAGATAGGCGCGAAAACTCTTTGGTAAATGGGTGTACTATAAGGTAGTTCAACTCCAGATTCTTGAGAATTTCCATCTTTTCGTCAAGAGTGTTCAGAAGTTTGATTTGTGCATGTTCTTGCAAAACCATTCTTGGATGCGGAAAAAAAGTAAGCACCATTGATTTTAATTTCAATGTACCTGCGTTCTTTACCAAGCGTTGCAGTATTCTTTTATGCCCCATATGTACCCCATCAAAAGTACCAATGGTAATGACCGTAGAGTGCTCTTTGTCGTATTCTGATATGCTTTGGACTGTAACCACGTAAGAAAAATAATAAAAAGACTTATATTTGATTTTGGATTAAACCCCCATAATGGCTACAAAACTACGTCTTGTTTTTACAATTACCATAGCATTTCTTTCCTTTTACGGGTTCGCTCAGAGCGATTATTGGCAACAAGAGGTTTCAAAAAATGGGATGAGCCAAAATTTTTCAAAACGTTTTGATGTTAAGAATGGTAAACTCTTCTCTTTTGATGCGCAACTTTTTAAAAGTAAATTAAAAAAAGAGTCTATTTCCAATAAGCATCCTAAAATCGTTTATTTTCCGAACGAAAAAGGTAAAATGATTGCTTTTCAAGTCGTTGAATCACCCGTGCTTTCCCCTGAATTATCGGCAAAATACCCCCAGATAAAATCATACGTGGGCCGTTCACTTGGCAATTCAAAAGATAAAATCCGTTTTAGTGTTTCGCACAAAGGCGTTCAGAGTATGATAGTACATGCGGATCAAAGGGGAACTACTTTTATGCAAAAGCAATCTGGCAATACGTATGTACTCTATACAAGGGATTCCAATTCGACCTTAGAAACAACCTTTGTCTGTACCACAAAATCAACAATCGAAAAAAGTTTGCAAGCTACAGCCCTAAAACCTGTAGATGGTCAAGTATTGAGAAAGTTCAGGCTTGCCGTATCAGCATCTGGTGAGTATACCGAACATCATGGCGGTACCGTTGCAGATGCTTTAGCTGCCATAAATGCAACCGTAACCCGTAACAACGAGGTCTTTGAAACAGATTTGGGCGTAACTTTTGAGTT
>JAJRSY010000204.1 GCA_024278565.1 Bacteroidota bacterium | reverse complement strand
AGCATCATAGCATCTAAACTATCTGAAAGTCAGTTTTTTTATGTTCCGAGCCTTTCCACAAAAATAATCATATTCAAAGGGCTCTTGATGCCAAAAGACATCAGCCGCTACTATAAAGATTTGATGGACCCAAGGGTAGTGACCAGACTTTCATTGGTACACCAACGGTTTTCAACCAACACGTTCCCCACATGGGATCTTGCCCAACCGTTTCGGTATATGTGCCACAATGGTGAAATCAACACCTTACGGGGCAATGTTTCTCGCATGCGTTCACGTGAAGAACTGTTTAAAAGCGATTGGTTTGGTGAAGAAATAAAGAATATACTCCCGATTATATTATCCGGAAAATCTGATTCGGCCACCATGGATATGGTTGTTGAACTACTGCTTATGACGGGGCGCTCACTACCAGAGGTAATGATGATCCTTGTACCTGAAGCTTGGGAAAAAAACGAGGGAATGTCCAAAAACAAAAAAGCTTTTTACGAGTACCACTCGTGCATGATAGAGCCTTGGGACGGGCCTGCTTCAATACCATTTACCGATGGTAACTATATTGGTGCGGTATTGGATAGAAACGGACTTAGACCATCAAGGTACACAGTCACCAAAGATGATTTTGTGATTATGGCTTCGGAAACGGGAGTTGTAGATATTGCCCCTGAAAATGTAGCCTTCCATGGCAGATTAGAACCCGGTAAAATGTTCTTGGTCAATATGGAAGAAGGGCGAATCATCAATGATGAGGAAATAAAAGAGAAAATCTCCAAACTTCGACCTTATAAAAAATGGCTCGATAAAAATCTGGTACACTTAAGCGATATACCCTATATTGATTGTCCTCTTTTTTTAGGAGAGGCGAGTTTGGAAAAAAGAAAATCTGTTTTCGGTTATACTCTAGAAGACATCAACACGATTATCCTCCCCATGGGCAAGACCGCCAAAGAACCTATAGGGTCTATGGGGTCAGATACTCCCATAGCAGTTCTTTCAGAAAGGCCGCAATTGATCTATAACTATTTTCAACAATTGTTCGCCCAAGTGACCAACCCTCCCTTAGATGGTATTCGTGAAGAAATGGTCACTGATATTAGTTTAACCTTGGGCAGTGATCAAAATATTTTTGACTTTTCAGAGCTTCATTGCAGAAAATTGAAAATTCAGAATCCTGTTATTTCAAAAGAGGATCTTGACAAAATCAAAAACTACGATGCCAGCCCTGATTACAAAGTAGTCTCAATAGAAACCCTATACACCGTTGAAAAAGGGCATAATGGCCTTGAAGAAGCGTTGGAATCGATATTAAAACAAGCCTCCAATGCTATTGATGAGGAAACAAATATTATTATTTTGTCAGATAGAGGGGTTTGTAAAGAGAGAGCCCCAATACCCGCCCTTCTCGCCTGTTCGTATGTCAATAGTGGTCTTCAAAAATTGGGCAAGCGGTCAAAACTGAGTATCATCGTAGAATCTGCAGAACCTAGAGAGGTTCATCATTTTGCCTTACTTTTTGGGTTTGGGGCAAGTGCCGTCAACCCGTATCTGGTCAATGAGATAATCAGAGAGCAAATCGAAGAACATGATATCACCGAGTATTCATTCGAAGATGCCGTTAAAAATTACAACAAGGCAATTGGTAAGGGCATTCTAAAAGTAATGAACAAAATAGGTATTTCTACCTTGAACTCGTACCGCAGTTCGCAACTGTTCGAATGTATTGGCATCAAGACCACGGTTGTTGAAAAATACTTCCCAAACACCACAACAAGAATACAAGGTATTGGCCTGTATGAAATTGAGAAAGAAATTTCAAAACGACATGCCAAGGCATTTTTCAAAAAAGAAATTTCCGCCAGTCTTGATTTAGAAATTGGTGGTGAGTATCGTTGGAGGAGAGATGGTGAAAAGCACATGTTCAATCCGTTATCAATTGCAAAACTCCAACTAGCCGTACGCAACAACGACCCTAGCAGTTATAAAGAGTTTGCCAAAATGGTCAATGACCAATCTAAAAACTTGATGACCATTCGAGGCCTGTTCGAGTTTTCACAATATGATCCCATTCCAATAGAGGAGGTAGAGCCCTGGACCGAAATTGTAAAACGTTTTAAGACAGGGGCCATGTCATATGGATCCATTAGTAAAGAAGCCCATGAAAATCTGGCAATTGCCATGAACCGTATCGGGGGCAAGAGCAATTCTGGTGAAGGAGGTGAAGATGCAGATCGTTTTTATAAAAATGCATCGGGTGAATGGCGCAATAGTGCCATCAAACAAGTTGCCTCAGGGCGTTTTGGGGTAACATCAGACTACTTGACAAATGCAGCAGAGATACAGATAAAAATGGCCCAAGGGGCTAAACCCGGGGAAGGTGGGCAACTGCCTGGCCCAAAAGTAAATCCGGCAATAGCAAAAACAAGAAATTCAACGCCCTATGTTGGCTTGATTTCACCACCACCCCATCACGATATCTATTCCATCGAAGATTTGTCACAGCTGATCTACGATTTAAAATCAGCCAACCGTAAGGCACGAATAAATGTGAAATTGGTATCAGAAGTAGGTGTTGGCACAGTAGCTGCAGGTGTGGCCAAAGCAAAAGCCGATGTCATATTGATTTCAGGATTTGATGGGGGAACGGGAGCTTCCCCACTAACTTCGTTAAAACACGCAGGCCTCCCTTGGGAACTGGGAATCGCTGAAGCCCAGCAGACCCTGGTAATGAACGATTTAAGAAATAGGGTGGTTCTTGAATGTGACGGGCAATTGAAAACCGGTCGCGATGTGGCCATAGCATGTCTATTGGGGGCAGAGGAATTTGGTTTTGCCACAGCACCTCTGGTAGCCTCGGGCTGTATCATGATGCGTGTTTGCCATCTAAATACCTGCCCCGTAGGTATCGCCACCCAAAACCCTGAGTTGCGCAAAAAATTTAAAGGAAAGCCTGAACATGTTGTCAACTACATGTATTTTATAGCTCAAGAATTACGTGAGATTATGGCGCAACTCGGTTTTAGAACAATCAACGAAATGGTAGGTCAAGTTCAAAAACTAGATCATAAAAAGGCTGTTGACCATTACAAGGCAACTGGTATCGATTTGACCCCCATATTACATCAAATGGATGTACCTGAAGGCACGATTTTCCATAACACCCACAAACAAGAACATGATGTAAGCAAATCAATAGAATTTGAAATTATTGAAAAAGCAAAACCCTCATTGTTCAGAAAAGAAAAAGCAACCTTAAACTTTCCGATCTGCAATACAGATCGAGCGGTCGGTGCCATCATTAGCAATGAAATCTCTAAAATATACGGTGCCAAAGGTTTGCCGATAAATACCCTACGCTTAAACTTCACAGGTTCTGCCGGCCAAAGTTTTGGTGCCTTTGCTACCCAGGGCCTCACCCTAACCGTCAATGGCAACACCAATGATTACTTGGGCAAAGGGCTTTCAGGTGCGAAATTGGTCATAAAAGTACCTGAGGGGTCAACCTTAGTGCCCGAAGACAATGTGATTACAGGTAATGTAACTTTATATGGGGCTACCGCTGGCAGGGCTTATATCAATGGAAAAGCAGGTGAGCGTTTTTGCGTTAGAAACTCAGGTGCAAAAGCCGTAGTTGAAGGTATAGGGGATCATGGCTGCGAATATATGACCGGTGGTGTTGCTGTTATTCTAGGTGAAGTGGGAAGAAATTTCGGAGCAGGTATGAGTGGCGGAATTGCCTATGTGCTCGATACCAATAAAACGTTCGAAAAACAATGCAATACCGAAGCTTTGAATTTATTGAAAGTAGAGGGAGATAAAGATATTGACGAATTAAAAGAGCTTGTTGAAAGTCATTATAATTATACGATGAGCCCATTGGCACAACGCATATTGGAAAAATGGGAAACCTACCTTCCAAAATTTGTTAAAGTGTTCCCAGAGGAATACAAACAAGCTTTGATTCGTTTGGAGAAAGAAAAAATGGAAACTATATAAATAAATCGAAAAATGGGAAAGATTACAGGTTTTTTGGAATTCGATAGAGAGATAGAAGCGTTCGCACCCGTAAAAGAGCGTTTAAAAAATTATAAAGAATTTACGCTTCCCTTAAAGGAAGCCAAACTTAAAGACCAAGGAGCACGTTGTATGGACTGCGGTATTCCTTTCTGCCATAGCGGTTGCCCCTTGGGCAATTTAATACCCGATTTCAATGATGCGGTGTACCTTGGCAAATGGGAAAAAGCAACTGAAATATTGCACTCCACGAACAATTTTCCTGAATTTACAGGTAGACTGTGCCCCGCCCCCTGTGAGGAAGCCTGTGTATTGGGCATCAATGAAGACCCGGTTACCATTGAGAACATTGAAAAGAACATCGTTGAAACCGCTTTTGAAAAAGGATGGGTAACAGCCCAACCACCACAAAACAGGACCGGAAAGAAAATTGCAGTAATCGGTTCAGGACCAGCAGGTCTCGCAGCAGCACAACAGTTGAACAGAGCAGGGCATTTGGTAACCGTTTTTGAGCGTGATGAAAAACCAGGCGGTTTGTTGCGCTATGGTATTCCTGATTTTAAGATGGAAAAACACATTATCGACCGACGGTTAAAGGTATTGGAAGAAGAGGGTATCGATTTTAAGTGTGGAATCAATGTGGGGGTCGATATCAAAGCTGATGTACTAAAGGATGATTTTGATGCCATTGTGCTTTGTGGGGGAGCGACCATTCGTAGAAACCTGCCCATAAAAGGTTCTGACCTAAACGGAGTTGAGCAAGCAATGGATTTCTTATCGCAAAACAATCGACGCGTTGATGGGGTAAAAAAATTTAAAAAAGAATTGTTGGCCACCAATAAAGATGTAATCGTCATTGGTGGTGGTGATACTGGATCAGATTGTATTGGAACATCCTTTAGACAAGGGGCCAAATCAGTATCGAACTTTGAAATCATGCCCATAGGCACACCTGAGCGCCCTGAAAATCAACCATGGCCGTTTTGGCCCATGCGACTGAAAACAACTTCTTCCCATAAAGAAGGTGCCGATCGCTTTTTCAGCATTTCAACCAAAGAATTTGTTGGAGACAAAAAAGGAAACCTAAAAGGATTGATAACCACCGAGGTAGAGTGGATAAAACAAAAAGGAAAACGCCCACTATTGAAAGAGGTGGAAGGAACTGAAAAAGAATGGAAATGTGATTTGGTTTTATTGGCAATGGGATTCACAGGATCCGAAATGACCATTGCCGAGCAATTGGGGCTTGAAGCAGATCCGAGAACCAATATTAAGGCATCTATAGAAAATTATATGACAAACGTACCCGGAGTTTTCGTTGCAGGCGATCAGCGTAGGGGTCAATCATTGATTGTTTGGGCAATTTCAGAAGGGCGACAGGCGGCCCATTATATCGACACCTACCTGATGGGCGAATCGGAACTTCCGCTAAAAGGGGAGGGAGATCTACCAAGAACCTAGTGTTAAGTTATGAATAAGAGTATACTTTAACCGAAGTCTCGGTATTCTTTTTGCCCCATACCTGCCAGCAGGCAGGTTTTCTCCGACAGTACTATTCAAAAACCTATCCTTTATATTTTTTCCAAAAAAAAGCCCCTTCACAAATGTGAAGGGGCTTCGAGGAAGGCGGCTTCCTACTCTCCCACTTGGTGTAGCAGTACCATCGGCGCGGACGGGCTTAACTTCCCTGTTCGGAATGGTAAGGGGTGGGCCCCGTCGCCATGGCCACCTAAATTGTAGCCCCCTAGCCCCCAAAGGGGGAACTAAAAAGCGTATATCTTTAATGAATGCCCTTGGTACCCTCCCCTTTGGGGGCCGGGGGGCATGACATAATAATGGGACAGGTACTTTGGATCTTCACGTATTTTTTAAAGTGGAGGGCACGGTAGAAAAAAAGGTTGCTCGCCAGCCCCTTTGTCCCCCCTTCGGGGGTTAGGGGGCTAGCGGAGCGGTAATGCGCAAGCTTGACGGGCAATTAGTACCACTCGGCTGCATGCGTTGCCGCACTTCCACCTATGGCCTATCGACGTGGTAGTCTCCCACGGCCCTTTAAAGAAATCTCATCTTGTGGCCGGTTTCGCACTTATATGCTTTCAGCGCTTATCCAATCCCGACATAGCTACCCGGCAATGCCCCTGGCGGGACAACCGGTGCACCAGCGGTCGGTCCGACCCGGTCCTCTCGTACTAGGGTCAGATCCACGCAGATTTCTAACGCCCGCAGTAGATAGAGACCGAACTGTCTCACGACGTTCTGAACCCAGCTCGCGTGCCACTTTAATGGGCGAACAGCCCAACCCTTGGGACCTTCTCCAGCCCCAGGATGTGACGAGCCGACATCGAGGT
>JAJRSY010000203.1 GCA_024278565.1 Bacteroidota bacterium | reverse complement strand
GCGTTGGTGGGGCAACCGGTTTGTTCCTCAGAAATCTTCATCGTTTCCCCGGCTTTTGCTTTTTGCAAAATAGTTTTATAGAAATTTTTTCCGAATTCGGAATACAACCACGAAGTTCTAACTACAAAATATTTTTTTAGGTTCTCTTGAATATACCTTTCGCCCAGTAATTTTGATTTCCCATATACATTGATGGGGTTCGGGGTGTCACTCGTTGAATAAGGAGTCATCTTTTCACCATCAAAAACATAATCCGTAGAAATATGGATCAAAACCACATTGTTTTCAGCACAGGCCAAAGCAAGTTGTCGAACACCCTCCGCATTAACCGCAAAGGCCAGTTCGGGTGTTTTCTCTGCTTGTTCCACATTGGTGTAGGCTGCGCAATTGATACAAAAATCAAATTGTTCTGAAACGAAGGTTGTATTTATTTCTTCGGAGTTCGTAATATCAAGTGTCTTTGAAGTATGGAAAACGAACTCAATTTTTGGGTAGTTCTTTGCGATTTTTTGGATGCTCGACCCCAACTGCCCATTGGCCCCTGTAACTAAAACACGCTTCATGGGTGCATTTCTTTAAAACTGGGAAGCTCACGGTCTTTTTCGGAAAGCAGGAGCCTGTCGAGCGGAAATTGCCAATCAATTGCAAGGGTGCTGTCATTATAAACTATTCCTCTTTCAGACGTTCTATGGTAATAACTGTCGCATTTATAGACGAAAACGGCCTCATCGCTTAATGCTAAAAAGCCATGCGCCATGCCTTTTGGTATAAAAAGGCTCTTTTTATTACTACTGGACAATCTGACCTTATAATACTGACCGAATGTATCGCTGTCTTTTCGTAAATCAACAGCAACATCCAATACTTCACCTTTAACGACCCTGACCAATTTTGATTGTTGGTGTTCGCCCACTTGAAAGTGCAGGCCTCTAAGAACACCCTTTTTAGAAATAGAATGATTGTCTTGAACAAAATCAATCGGTCGCCCTATGGCTTCTTCGAGTTTGTTTTTTTTATATGACTCAAAAAAAACACCCCTATCATCATCGAAAACAGTGGGTTCTATTACAAAACAGCCCTTAAGATGGGTTTCGGTTATTTTCAAAATACTGTTATTATCTTCAATTCGTAATCTGTTTTTTCGTTTTGCACAAAACTTGATAAACTAATGCTTTTTGACGAAAACCTCATTTTCGGACCTACTAGGTTTTTGCCCGCCCGCCGTAGGAGGGAAACCTAGCAGGTCTCTTCTGCGACAATTGTTAAAGCCTCATCAAATACCCCCCATAACCACTTTTCAATAAGGGTTTTGCCAAATGGCCCAATTGTTCTTTATTGATATACCCCATACTATAAGCGACCTCTTCTATTGCACCTACTTTTAACCCTTGCCGTTCTTGAATGACCTCGACCAACTGCGAGGCTTGCATCAACGAACCAAATGTACCTGTATCCAACCAGGCCGTGCCCCGATCTAAAATACTGACTTTCAAAGCCCTTTTTTCTAAGTACACCCTGTTAATATCGGTGATTTCCAATTCCCCTCTTTTACTGGGCTTAATGCGTTTCGCTATTTCAACCACTTCATTGTCGTAAAAATAAATTCCCGGCACGGCGTAGTTTGATTTCGGGTGTTCTGGTTTCTCTTCTATTGATATGGCCTTACCTGCTTCATCAAACTCCACTACCCCATATCTTTCAGGGTCTAATACATGATAGCCGTAAATAATGCCCCCGTCTGGGTCGTTGTTGGCCTGTAAGAGCTTTGCCAATCCCGATCCGTAAAAAATATTATCGCCCAAGATAAGGGCTACTTTGTCTTTGCCGATAAATTCCGCCCCAATGATAAATGCCTCGGCCAATCCGTTGGGGTTTTCCTGTACGGCATATTGAAAATCACACCCTAATTGAGAACCGTCACCTAACAATTTCTCAAATAAAGGTGCGTCTTGGGGGGTAGTAATTATCAATATTTCTTGAATGCCTGCGCCCATCAAAGTGGCCAAGGGGTAATAAATCATCGGCTTGTCATAAATGGGCATCAATTGCTTGCTCACCGCCAAAGTAATAGGGTGCAACCTTGTACCCGAACCACCTGCTAAAATAATTCCCTTCATTTATTTACGCTATTTGATGTTTTGTAAGGTACCATTCCAAGGTTTTTCGAATACCGGACTCAAAATCCTCTTTTGCCCGCCAGCCCAGTTCCTTTTGAATTTTAGAGGCATCGATGGCATACCTAAAATCATGCCCCAATCTGTCTTTCACAAAAACGATCTGTTCTTGGTAGCTTCCGTTTTTCTTTGGATGGATACCATCCAATAAACTACAGATTTTTTTGGCAATGTGCAAATTATCGTATTCGTTGTTTCCGCCAATAGCATAAGTTTCGCCTGCTTTACCATTTCTCAAAACCAGTTCTATTCCGCTACAGTGATCCAAAACATAAAGCCAATCACGTATATTGGAGCCGTCACCGTAAATGGGAATGTCCGCCCCCCCCAAAGCCTTTCGAATTATTGTGGGAATAAGCTTTTCATCGTGCTGTTTGGGCCCGTAATTGTTCGAACAATTGCTTGTTACCACATTTAGTCCGTAAGTATGAAAATAACTGCGGACCAAGAAGTCAGATGAAGCCTTTGATGCGCTGTACGGACTATTGGGCGCATAAGGCGTTTCTTCATTGAAAAACCCCGTACTGCCCAAGCTACCGTATACCTCATCTGTAGATATGTGGTGAAAACGTGCCTTTTCAAAACCACCCTTAGGTTGGTTCGGTGCTTTTAACCAATGTTCTTTCGCTGCCTCTAACAGTACAAAGGTCCCTTCTATGTTCGTTTTAATAAAACTATCAGGGTTTTCAATTGAGTTGTCAACGTGGGATTCGGCGGCAAAATGAACGACGGTGTCAATGTTGTGCTTTTCAAAAATCTCCTGGATCAAAGCGGGGTCACAAATATCACCCTTGACAAAACGATACCGATTGTTATTTTTTGTTTCCGACAAATTATCCAAATTTCCGGCATAGGTCAATTTATCAAGGTTGACGACCTCTACCAATGGGTTCTTCCCCAAGAAATAGGGAATGAAATTACTACCGATAAAGCCAGCGCCGCCAGTCACTAAAATGCGATTTCCTAAAGTCGAACTGCCCATTTTTATTCGATTTCTTTCGCTTTTTCATTTATATACCCAAAAAAGGAAAACAAGAAAAAAGCCAACACCAAATAGATGGGTATCGCTACGATTCTCTTATTGAAAAAAGGTTTTTTAACCTCTTGCGTTTTACCTAGGTTGATGATGCTCAAAACATTCTTCTGCTCTATGATTTCCAACTTTTTCTCTTCGATTTCCTTGATCAGGTTCTTCTTCAATTCCAAAAGATCGGTTATGTTCAGTGGGTATTCTTTCTCAAAATGCACCATGCTGCCATCGGATCTGTTTTTTTCGGTCAAGATCGCCGCTGTGTAATTGGCCACCAACTTATCTACCTGATTGATCAATACGGTGTTCTTCTCGATACGGGTCTTTGTGTTTTCGGTATACACATTTTTTAAATGCTCAAAATACGAATTGGAGTTTATGTATTCGAGCAGTTTTTCAACAACCCCAGAGCCTTTCTTTGAATCTTTGTACGTGAAAGTGATCTTATGCTCAACAATACTCTTCTGAAAAAGCTCTGATTTTAGAATATCGATTACAAAGCTCTCGTCTTTAAAATTTTGAAGTACTTCTAAGTACTTCATCTCTTCTATCAAGGCGTCGCCATTTTTTTCTTCAGCATTCTCAATAGCCTCTATCTCAATATGAAAACCCTTTAAATCGGCAACTTGAATGCCCATATTGCTGAAAAAGGATTCGTTACCGGCCTTGATGTTCGACGCTATCTCATCAACCACATCATAAAGGTAGTTCTTGCTTTCAAAGTTGAGCCGAACAATGACATCGGTCTTTAGTTTTTTAGGAACAAAGCTGTTCAATAAAAAATTGGCCGCAACACCTAATGCAATCAACGCAATTAATATCAAAGCGTTCTTCTTGAGGTAGGTGAAAAGGCGTAAAAACACATTGCCCAACTTTTTTATGCCTCTGCCAATCATTTGAAGCAACTGCCCCAGATCAATTTCATCAGATGGTTGCGGGGTATTGGGTGGAAATTGTTCTGCCATGCTTTTATGAATTGAATAATTGTCTTAATATCTTATCTGTAATCAAATAGGTGGGCTTTACGCCTGTGGTTCCCAAACCGCCCGAAGCCAAGGTGCTTCCCGTTTTCAGGGGGTTGTCAGAGGCATAATAGGCGTACCGTACTTTTACATCTTCCCGAATACTCCTTCGTATCTTTGATGCCGACTGAATCGCTTTTTGGTAATGCGCTCCTTCCATCTCCAACCCGATTACATTCCAAGTAGATTCGTGAAAGAATTTTAAAATATCTTTGTTCTGAAGCGATGTGCCCAAAACCGTTACCATTGTTCCTTCAAACACCTGAAGGCCATGCCCCTCAAAATCAGCAGCACAGAATTCATTGTCAAACGGATAATTATCGGCCGTGCCCTCAAAAATATGTGCTGACGGTATCATCAAATCTCCTTTGCCGCCCTCCAGAATGCCCGCTTTGCCCATAATTGAAATGGAAGCTACGTTCAAATAACTATCATCTTTGCCTTTAACCCTAAATGGTTTCAGCAACTCATCGATTGTCTCATAGGCCTGCTCGCCAAAAGCATAGTCCATTACGAATATAATGGGTTTTTGACTATCTGGCAGCCCTTTCGGAAATTCATAACAGCAGGCATCTTCACTTATTTTTGCCATATCGAACAGCTGAACATCTATGTTTGCGCCCGAAACATCATCGATCGAGATCATACCGTTCTTCTTTGCCAGTGTTTCCACCTTTTTGCGCAATGCCGTATTGCCAGATGAGCTCAAAGCTTCATAAATCTCTAAGGAAGCCTTGTTCGAAAATTCTTTTGATAAGGCTTTTCGGGCGAACAGCGAATTCATCACACTGTGCATATTGGCACTGATAATGTGTATCGGCCGTTCTAGAAGTCTTTTTTTATCCAAGACTTCCTTAATGGCAATCGCCCATCTTTCACCGTGAATATGGTGGCCAAGACGTTCTCGCAGCAAAGCGCTAAAGGTAATTACCCGTTTTTCGCCGGTTACTTCCTCCTCAATGGCCAATTTGCCCAACCAGCATATTATTTTGAGGAAACGTTCAGGGTCGCCCTTGGTGGCGAACTTTTGGTATACCCCCAAAATCTCTTCAAAACTGCGCCCCAAAATATTAGCGGTATGAATCAAGGCGATTTCACGCTCGGCCTGGGTCAATTTCCTCTTTTTTACGGCGGCCTCCAATTTCGACCAATCACGTATGGTCTTGTTGGTGTCCTCGATCAATACCCGCTTGCATATTTTTTCAGATTCTATAAAAAGAAACGTAAGATGGGTAAGAATATCATAAATATCAGAGCGGCCACGTGTTATCTCGATATTCATTTGCTCATCATCTATACGATAACAGTTTCGCCTTCTCTTTGGGGGCACTATCGCTTTAAAGTGCGATTTTCCATAGCCTTCATCAGAGGTGAGGTTGATAAACCTACATTGCTCGATACCTTCTGGCAAGCGTTCCAAAACATAGATAAGTCCGTTTAGTTCGGCCTTTTCCTCAGCAACCGAGCCATAAATTTCAGGGCGTAATTGTAGCAGGGCGTTCTTAAGTGTTTCGCCCGATATACCGGTAGGTTTGTAAAAACCCCTATTGAACAAATGACGCATGGTAATATACAAACGCTCAATAGCATTGGTAGATTCTTGTGCCCTAGTCGTGTTTTTTGTTTTTCCCATATAAAGAATTTATGTAAAATTACGATTTATAATTAGTATTGTCCGAGAAAAGATGCAAGACGGCGGGCAGGAAAGACCGCTTCGCTGTTAGACACAAGACTTTACCTGCCTCGCCGGTCGAGGCAAGCCTACCGGACAGGCACAGGTAAAGGCGAGGGATTTGCCCCCAGAATGATACGTCAAGAAAATGTTTGGGAAACCGCTGATTGTGCCCTGAGCACCTTTTCTATATTAGATGGCGATAAACTCTGATAGCCCATCGGCCACCTTACGGTCGTTTGCCAAACGTTGCACCTTGTTCTGACCTCCTAATTTACCTATTGATTTCATAAACGCCCTAAACCCACCTCTTTTAATTGGGGTGACTTTCAGGGCTTGTAGAATCTTACCATCGATCAAATCAAAATAATAGCTGTTCTGCTGTTGTAGGGATGTATCCAATATTTCAATAAATCTTGCTTTGTCGGTTGGTTCCCGATCAAACTCCACCAACCACTCATGAAACGGAAGCTGATTCCCTTCGGGCGAAATCTGGGGGGCGACGGTAAATTCATTTATCAAGGCATCGGTCTGGGCAATGGCCTGCTGCATGGCCTGTTCTACTTCTTTGGCGATAACATGTTCGCCAAACGCAGAAATAAAATGTTTGATTCGTCCTGAAACGATTATTTTATAGGGTTTTGAAGAAATAAACTGAACGGTATCCCCAAGATTGTACGCCCATAGCCCGGCGTTCGTTGAAATTATCATGACGTAGTTCACGCCCAATTCCACATCCTTTAGGGTGATCCGCTCCGGATGTTCCTCAAAAAAAGAATCTACCCTGACAAATTCATAGAATATTCCCGAATTTAAAAGCAAGAGCATGCCCTTTTCTTTCTGTGCATCCTGATAGGCGAAAAAACCCTCACTGGCCGGAAAAAGTTCGATGCTATCGACCTTTCGCCCTATAAGTTCTTCAAATTTGGAGCGGTAAGGCCCGTAATTGACACCCCCGTAGATAAACAGTTGGAAGTTTTGGAACAGGTCACCTATCTTTTTACCGGTCTTTTCATTCAATTTTTCAAAATACATCTGTACCCACGATGGTATTCCCGCAATTACCGCCATATCCTCGTTCATCGTCTCCTCGACTATGGTATCCACCTTTGTTTCCCAATCTTCAATGCAATTAGTATCCCAACTGGGCAGGCGGTTTTTTTGTAGGTAGCTGGGTACGTAGTGGGCCGATATACCCGATAACCTGCCCAGTTGTATTCCATTTTTTTCTTGCATTTCAGGACTTCCCTGCAAAAAAATCATCTTTTTGTCAACAAAATCAGCGTTGCCCGTTTCATGAATATAATTGAGAATGGCGTTGCGCGATGCTTCTACTTGGCATTTTATCGATTCCCTGGTGATCGGAATATATTTAGAACCAGAGGTAGTGCCCGAAGTTTTGGCAAAATACAAGGGTTTTCCTGGCCAAAGAACGTTTTCTTCCCCTGCAACCACTTTTTCCACATAACTTTTTAGTTCTTCGTAATCACGCATGGGAACATTTTTCGTAAAATCAGCATACGAGCTTATACCTGAAAAATTATGATCCCTACCAAATTCAGTGTTTGATGCTTTGGCGATGATTTCATTGAAAACCCTATTTTGGGTGCGTAAGGGGTCATTTGCCCATCGTGCGGTCTTCTTGGCAATGTTTTTAGCGAATATCTTGGCAGCTAACGACTTTAGTGACATGACTGTTTATTTAAAATCGATAAAATCCAACGGGTTCAAGGGGGTTCCTTTGTCCCATAGTTCAAAATGAAGGTGTGGACCGGTGGTCAGTTCGCCCGTGTTGCCAACAGAGGCAATTACCTCACCCGAACGAACAATATCTCCCTGACTTTTGTTCAATGAGGCATTGTGCTTATAAACACTTAGGAGCCCGTTTTTGTGTTCCAAAATAATAACATGCCCTGTCTCGGCAGTCCACTCGGCAAAAACAACAACCCCATTGGCAGTTGCTTTTATTGGTGTTTCGCGCAGGGCAACCACATCTACCGCATAATGCTTCTTCCTAGGATCATATTTTTGGGATACCGTGCCGCTGATGGGCGGAAAAAGAATCATATCCTTCTTGCTGGTGTTCCTTTCAAACAGATTGTACTTATCCTCCAAGGCCACTTCGGCCCTTAACAGGGAATCCTGTTTTATAGGGCTGAGGTTTATGGTGGAAGGGTCTAATTTAAACTGCCTGTAGAGTGAATCTCGATTGACCTCATTGTTTTCAATATCGCCTTTTAATACCATTCGAATATTATCAAGGTACCTGTTCGTGCTGTTCAGCGCCCTTACCAACGAATCGGTTTCGTAAGTGAGATAGCTGGCCTGTTTTTTTAATTTTGTGGAGGAATAGCCCGGTATGTATTCCCGTAACGGCGTAAAGGCTATCAAGAGTGTGGTGAAGCCTATAAGGCCAATGGCAATGAGGGATCCGGTCACGAAAACATTGAGCCGGCTCAACTTGAACGATATTTTCTCTTCAAAAGTGCTCTCGTTAAGAATGACCAAACGGTACTTGTGAAGTAGCTTCTTTTTGATTTCCTTCCGTTTTTTGACCCTCTTTGCCATAGAACACAAAGATAGTGTTAGAATTTAATTCTACATTGGTTACAACAAAATTTATAGCCTTACCAGTAAAAAGCCACCTTCTAAGAAGGTGGCTTTTAGGGCTACCCCCATGGGGGCGGTGATGGCAAGTGCTAAATCCGATCAAACAATTGATTGCAAAAAAAAATGAAAAAACAAAACCTAAATCAAATTGCGGGTTCAGGCAAAGCCAAAAGAACCTGCCCGTCCGGCAGGCGGGCATGACCACCCCCAAAGGAGGTGGTTTTTCAAGTTGAAATAAATCAAGGACTTCCTTTTAAATAGTGAAAAAGGGTACACGACAAATTTCCCTTTTCTGTTCAAAAGAAAGTCCTTTTTTTGGATTGTCCTCCCCCAGCCCCTCCGGAAGGAGGGGCAGATCCAGAAAAAGACAGAGATTCAAAGCAGTCGAGAAACAGTTCCCTCCCTTCCGGGGAGGGCTAGCCTGCCTGCCGGACAGGCAGGGGTGGAGACGATTCCAAGTCGAAACTTTCCAAATCTGTTGGATTTAGGGAAATTTGTCGTGCGCCATCAAGGACTTCCTTTTAGATAGTGAAAAACACAAGGTTCTACTACTATTTGTGTGGGTAAGATCATATTTTTAGTTATGATCATCTCAAAAAACAACCTACCGGCAGGCAGGTGCGAAAATGATATAATGTATGAATGCCCGCCTGAACGGCACGGGCAGGCTTGAATAATGTAAATAAGCAACCGATCTGCTAGCTGGCAGGTCTGCCTGCCGAAGGAAGGTAGGCTGATATATAAGTAAATTTAAGACTATTTTATTCACGCAATAAAGCATTCGTAACTAATCAGTATGCCCTTTCTAGCTAATAAAATGCCATAAGAGTCTTGTTTTCAAAGCATTGAGCTGGCGTTTTTTGAAGTTTTGATTTTAGTCCGAAAACTTTAACAAAATTTTAATTTTGCTGATATTCAATCACTTATGGCTTTTTGAGATCGGAATACTGCTTTTTTTGAATCTGATGCGATTTTCCAATGACACACAAAATATTGATTATTAGATGTTTAACTAGACTGATTAGTTACAAGCATTCATTCATTTTGAACTAATATAAATCTTCCACACAAATAGCAGTAGAACCAAACACAATTGGGGTTCGTGCAATTAAAATACAGTTCTATCGTTACATTAACACAGTAAACCAATTACTTTTTAGTACCTTTGGCAATCGTAAAATTCAAACTATGACAGCTTTACAGATATTTTTAGCAATCGGCGCCCCACAAATCATTTTAGTAGTAGTAGTGGTACTTCTTTTGTTTGGTGGAAAAAAAATTCCAGAATTGATGCGCGGACTAGGTAGCGGTATCAAAGAGTTTAAAGACGCCTCTAAAGAAGATGATAAATTAGAAGAGAACAAGGAATAAAACTTTTATTTATTTCGCAACAGCAAAACCCTTGGACTACCAAGGGTTTTGCTGTTTATTTCTATTTTCAATAACATCTCGCTGACCTTTCGGTGTGCTTTAAATACCTAAAGGTATTTTTATTTGGCCCTTTCTGGCAATGGTCGCTTCACTAGGTTCCCTTATAACTTTTCTCTTCTTACGTATGAAGGGTTATTTCATACAGGCACACAAAATATACTTTTGACCACACAAAACCTTACTTTCACAACAAAGATCAAACATCACATATAGCAAGTTAAAATATAACGTTAAGTAGTGTAACAATATAAAGTAGGGCTACTAACTTATGTACGATTGGCCACCAGTTATATTTCACCAAATTATGCTTAACCTATCAAAAAAAATACTTGCCTTAGCACTGTTGGCCGGTTTGACAAGTTTTAACATTGCTCATGATTTTAACGATATCGAGCATGTTGTAACCGAAGTCAACGAAAATATCGAGGCATACTTTGTGCCCTCTTTTACAAACTGCCCGTCAAACATCGCCAATACTGTCCCCGATCCTGGCAACTGTACG
Source organism: Bacteroidota bacterium (assembly GCA_024278565.1). Classification (GTDB taxonomy): domain Bacteria; phylum Bacteroidota; class Bacteroidia; order Flavobacteriales; family Flavobacteriaceae; genus Maribacter_C. The sequence continues at coordinate 522 of JAJRSY010000203.1, read as the reverse complement.
GCTGCAGTGACTTGGGTCCCACCCATAGCTACTGGAACCGGAACGGTAGTGGTTGCTAGCAACTACTCGCCCGGTGATTCTTTTTTCCCAGGTACACACCAAGTAACCTACAGGGCAACCGACGATACCGGACAGACCGCCTTTTGTACCTTTACCGTAACGGTGGCTGATAATGTTGCACCTATAATCACCGTGCCCGCGGATATAACCGTAAATGCCGACGCCGGTAGTTGTGGTGCCATTGTGACGTTTCCATATCCAACAGCAACCGACAACTGCCCGGCCGGTGAAGGAGAATCAGAACAAAACTTTGACGGTGGTGAGGATTTTTCGACACTGTGCTACGTTTTTAACGGTACAGATGTTTCGATAGGCGGCCAAATCAACGGCAGTATGGAATTGGAAACTGAAGACCTGGTAAGCTTCGACACCCGTTCTTTGTTAATGCCAATAACCCAGTTCAATGGTACGGGCGAGATCATTTTCGACCACCTGATAACCAAGGGCATCGGAAATTTAATC
>JAJRSY010000202.1 GCA_024278565.1 Bacteroidota bacterium | reverse complement strand
GATTTTTTTTGGAGGGAATGGCACACTGTTCTCTTTTTTTCCTAATCAGGTAAATGGGAATTTTATTCCACCGGAATTAATTTTGAATGGTTTAAAGATATCCGGCAAACCCTATGATTTGAATAAAAATACAATTGAAAAACCAGAAAAAATTATCCTTACCCATCTACAAAATGATTTAAGTTTTGAATACACAGGTATTCATTATAGCAATCCTTCTAAGAACCTGTATAAGTATAAGTTGGAACCTTATGATCTTGAATGGATCGAAGCTGGCACTCAAAGGATGGCTCGCTATACAAATCTCGATCCTGGAGCATATAATTTCCGGGTTATTGGGTCAAACGACAATGATGTCTGGAATGAAAAAGGTGCATCTATTCAGTTATTAATTAAATCAGCGTGGTGGACAAGATGGTGGGCATATATCGCTTATGCATGTTTAGCAGTTGGTTTAATTGTATCCATCAGACGTTATGAACTCAATAGAATATTAGTCAGAAAAAAAGCTCAATATCTTAGTGAGCTCGATACAATGAAAACTAATTTTTTTACCAATATCACCCATGAATTCCGTACTCCGCTTACCCTGATCCTTGGTCCACTTAAAAGTATGCACGAAGGCACTTTTACCGGGGACCGGAAGGTGATCTACAGCGTTATGATCCGAAACGGACAACGATTGTTAAAACTGATCAACCAATTGCTTGATATATCCAAGCTTGAAGCGGGTAAAATGAAGTTGAATGCTTCGAAGTTTGACTTAATAACTTCCCTAAGGATTGTCATGAATGCATACGAAACCCTGGCCTCAGATAAAAAAATCCGCTTTGTTTTTTACAGTCCCTTGCAGGAACTCGAAATGTATTTCGACCGTGAAAAAATTGAAAAAGTAGTACACAACCTTTTGTCGAATGCATTTAAGTTTACAAAAGACGGAGGCGAAGTAATTTTACATTTAGATAAGGAGGAGGAATGGGCCGTGATGGAAGTAAGAGATACGGGCATAGGAATACCCAGGGAGCAATTGAAATCGGTGTTTGATCGCTTTTACCAGGTGGAGGAGATACAAAAAAAATCTTTTGAGGGAACCGGGTTAGGTATGTCGCTGGCTCGTGAATTTGTAGAGCTGCACAAGGGAAAAATTGAAGTACAGAGCACCGAGGGTAAAGGGAGTACGTTTACCGTACACCTGCCGCTTGGCAAAGCACATCTTAAAGAAGGCCAGATCTATGAGGAAGGAGTTATGTCCAACGTTAACCAAACGCCGGAATACACTGAAACGATCCAACAGGGTATTTCAAAAACAGCAGAAAAAGGTAATGCAGAAAATCTAATCTTTGAAAGTCCTGAGGAGATGGGTAATCCTGCTTCTCAAACTAAGGAGAAATCACTGGTTTTGATTGTGGAGGACAATACTGATATGAGCACATATATTGAAAGTGTGCTTAAAGATCTGTATCGCATCAGGAAAGCAGATAATGGTAAAAATGGCCTTGAGTTGGCCCGGGAAATTTTACCTGACCTGGTGATCAGTGACATCATGATGCCATTGATGGATGGTTACGAAGTATGCGAACAATTAAAAAATGATGAGCTGACATGCCACATCCCGATCATCCTGCTAACGGCCAAAGCAGACCAGGCCAGCAAGCTGACGGGCCTGGAAACCGGAGCTGACGATTATTTAACCAAACCATTTGACAGCAAAGAATTGAAAGTAGTTGTTCATAATAGGATCAAAGAACGAAAGATGCTGCGCGAACTATTCCGAAAAAATATCAATTTGGAACCGAGACAAATAGCTCTGTCTTCAATGGATGAGAAGTTTATTACGACCGTCATGAATATCGTAGATCAGCATTTGGAAGATTCGGAATTTTCAATCGAAGAATTCAGTAGAGAGGCAGGCTACAGCCAGATGCAATTTTACCGAAAGATCAAAAACCTAACAGGATATACACCCAGTCTCTTTCTAAGATGCATGCGACTGAAACGTGCCGCCTTAATGCTCAGTAAAAAAAGTGATAACGTTTCCCAGATCGCCTACAGTGTTGGTTTCAGTAGCTTGTCATATTTCAACAAATGTTTCAAGGAACAATACAGTGCAACCCCGGGAGAATATGCAAAAGCCAACCATTTCGAAAATTGAAGGCTACTTTGATACTTTTAATTTTCAGGGATTGATTTTAGATTGTTGAAATAAAACCAATAAAAGTTATTGATCTCAGAATTTGAACTATTCTTCAGTTTGCTGAGCTATGTTATATATGAGCAGGTAAAAGTTATATAATTTACCATCCGCCAGAAATTCATCTCAAATAGGCTCATTTTGCCAAATCCATGTTATAATACTTATATCTAATGAAAGAATAATGGAAGTATTGCATATACATTTTATCGTACCATTGTTAAGGTTAAGCTGTTGATATGTAGTTTGAACCGGTGATAATGTCAGATCTGCAGTGAAAATAGAACAAGTGTATTTAGGTGGGCCCGCCTAATTTTTATCTCCCAAAATGGGAGGTTATTTTTAATCATACATGCTAAACAACCAAAACAATGAAAACTTTAATTTTGATTGTTATCGTATTATTCCTAATTCAGGAGCCTGTAAAAGGAATGAT
>JAJRSY010000012.1 GCA_024278565.1 Bacteroidota bacterium | reverse complement strand
GATCACCTCCCGTTTCATTTTATACTTTTCGTGTAGAGGAGCCAGAGCCATGACCAGTTGTATGGTAGAGCAATTGGGGTTGGCGATGATTTTGTCATTGACCGTAAGTTCATTGGCGTTGATTTCAGGAACCACCAATTTTTTATCAGGATCCATACGCCACACCGAGGAGTTATCGATTACCGTGGTGCCCACTTCAACAAATTTTGGTGCCCATTCCAACGAAGTATCGCCGCCGGCTGAAAAAATAGCAATATGGGGTTTTGCAGCAACGGCATCTGCTAAACCAATCACCGTATGTTCCTCTGCTTTATAGTGTAACTTTTTGCCCACTGAGCGTTCAGAAGCGACCAGCAGCAATTCGGTTATTGGAAAATTACGTTCTGCCAATACTTTTAGCATGACCTCACCCACCATTCCGGTGGCACCGACTACAGCTACTTTCATTTCAAGTTATTTGGTATATACTCCTTCCATTTTAAAACCCGAAATTTCCGCCTGCCTCGCCGGCAGGCAGGCTTGCTCTTTTTCCGCCGACCGGCGTTAAAATTTATCGCCGTAGCTACGGCTATGCCGATAAATTTTACCTTGCTCGCCGAAAAAATAGACTGCCCGTATTCTCCCGAATTTTAAAATGGAACGAGTATAAGTAACAAATGTAGTTCAAAGGGTGGTATTGAACAAGCAAATCAAAACAGAAAACCAATAATATAACATTATGTTCTATTTATAACATTGTGTGGGCTTTATGCTATTCCCCTCCTTGGGAGGGGCTAGGGGAGTCAAAATAAAAACCGTCAACTAGGTTAGGAAAACCCAATTGACGGTTTAAAATTATATCCTTCAAAAGAAGGATACTATTCGCTCATTTATTTTTTCAATGAATCACGAATCTCTGCAAGCAATTCTTCAGCTGTTGGTCCTGCAGGAGCCTCTACCACCGGTGGCTTCGCTTTATTGTACGATTTAACGATAAGGAACATAACAAACCCAACAATCAACAAATTGACGATGGTATTTATCCACGCGCCCCAACGAACCGCATTTTCGGCCACATAGCCTTCAGCACCTTCGGTGCCAGTGGCGGCTGTAAGTACATACTTAAGATTGGCAAAATCGATACCGCCAGCAAAATGACCCACTACGGGCATGATGATGTCAGCTACAAAGCCATTGACCACAAGGCCCACGGCCCCTGCCAAGATAACCGCAACGGCAAAATCGATGACGTTGCCCGTCATAATAAAATCTTTAAACTCTTTTAACATGATCTAGTGTTTTTAATTGGTTAATTATTGCTTAAAACAATTCTTATATTAAACGCAATCTACTAAAAAATGGGACGAAACAACTGTTAATCGTTAAAATTATTCTTTTATAAAAACTCTATTTACCCTTTGTGAGATTCCGGTTAACAGTTCATAAGATATGGTATTCGCAGTTGTTGCAAATTCTTCTGCCGTTGGTTCCTCTCCAAAAATAATGATCTCATCACCTTCTTTACAGTTAATGTCTGTGATATCGATCATCATCATATCCATACACACATTTCCAATAATCGGGGCTTTTTTACCATTAACTGTTACAAAGGTCTTGCCGTTTCCGTACTGTCTTCCTATGCCATCGGCATGCCCTAAGGGCAGCGTAGCGGTCACCCTTTGCTTCTCTGACCTGAACGCCCTATTGTAGCCCACGGTTTCATCGGGGGCTATGGTATGTATTTGTGAAATAACGGTCTTTAGTGTTGCAATGGGCTTTAGCTCGCTGTCAATTCTTGCCTCGTTGCCAAAACCATAGAGTCCTATTCCGCTGCGCACCATGTCGTATTGGGCTTCTGGGTAATTGATTATGCCCGAGGTGTTCAAAAGGTGCTTGAACAGGGAATATGTTAGCTTTCCGTCTATTCCCGTTGCTATTTTTTCAAATAATTCAATCTGTTTCTGCGTGAAATCGGCTTCGTTCAAATCATCTGAAGCAGCGAGATGCGAAAAAACAGAGGCGATTTTTAGTTCTCCCCTTCCATTTAAACAACTTAAAATAGAATCGATATCCTGTACTTTAAAACCCAATCGATTGAGACCTGTATTAAATTTGAGGTGTACTGGATAATTTGTTCGCCCTTGGTCACTTGCTTTTTGTAAAAAACCTTTTAAAGTTCGAAATGAATATATACTGGGTTCTAAATCAAAATCGATAAGCTCTTTGAAATTGGCCGCTTGGGGATGCAATACAAAAATAGGAGTTTTGATACCGGCATTTCGCAGCTGCACGCCTTCTTTTACATAGGCAACTGCCAAATAATCAACCTCTAGATTTTCAAGTTCTTGGGCAATTCTTATTGAATCGCTACCGTAGGCAAAGGCCTTTACCACTGCCAAAAATTTAGTCGTAGGCTTTGATTTTGAGCGCAGGTACCGGTAATTGTGCTCAAGTGCCCTAAGATCAATCTCTAAAACGGTTTCCTGGGCTCTAGGCATCGGATCTCTTTTTTTTGGCGGTTACTTCCTCTGAATCAACCTTCATTTCTTTCACCTTTTCACGCAATATGGCCTTGTAGTAGGCAGCTCGGCTCAATGGTTCGTATTCCTCGGTCTCGCCCAACAAAACAAGATCATCATTGTTCGATTTTCGAAAGCTATAACTTGCCAAGTTTCCCGTTCGGGTACAAATGGCATGCACTTTGGTGACATATTCCGCCGTGGCCATTAATGCCGGCATGGGTCCAAAAGGTTTTCCCTTGAAATCCATATCAAGGCCGGCCACCACAACACGCACCCCTTTGTTCGCAAGGTCGTTGCAGACCGTTACAATTTCATCATCAAAAAACTGGGCCTCATCAATGCCCACGACGTCGCAGGTATCTCCTAAAATCCTGATATTCGCCGCTGCGGGTACGGGAGTAGAACGAATTTCATTGGCATCGTGCGAGACCACCTTGTCTTCGTCGTAACGGGTATCAACCATGGGCTTGAAAATCTCGACCTTTTGTTTGGCGAATTTTGCACGCTTCAACCTTCTTATCAATTCTTCGGTCTTACCAGAAAACATCGAACCACAGATTACCTCTATCCAGCCGAATTGTTCTTTATGGTTAACCGTGTTTTCAAGAAACATTTTGTATTTTTAGACTAAAATAAGGTGTTTTTTCGTTCTGAGACTATAATGCAGGTTCAAAGTATAAAAATGAACTGGTTTAAATGAGTTCAACAGGCAAAGAAAAACACTTCTTTTCCGTAAGGATAAAATTAAAGCGATGAAGAGAAAATTGAAAGAGGAACTGGTGAAATTATCGACTGATATCATCACCTCTAGAAATATAAACGAAATGACCGATATGTATGAAGCGGCCAAAACCCTCTATGAAAAATTGGCAGTGCTGAAGTTCATTGACGAAAAACTCAAAGACATTGAGATCGATGTCTCAAAAAATGTGATTGCCGCGAAGTTTGAAAAAATGGCCAATGCGGTGCTCAGTGAAAATTCTTCCGTTCCAGAAAACAATCCGCATGAAGAAGATCTTATCATCCCCGGTATGGATACCATTAAACATATGGTCTCAGAAATGCCGAGCGAAGAAGCTCGTGTTGATGAGGTATTGACCGAGTTTTTAGGCAAGCCAGACTTAGTTAAAAACGATAAGGAACTTTTTATGCCCCAAAAAGAAAATGGTGTTAAAAAAGAAACCGTTTCAAAATCGCTAAACGATAAACTGAACACAAAAGAAATAAAAGTAGACCTCAACAACCGCCTTGCCTTTGTAAAATACTTGTTTAACGGCAGTACCGAAGATTATAATCGAGTATTGTCGCAATTGAGTACGATTGAGAGTGAAGAACGCTCAATCGCCTTTATTAAAAACATGGTTAAGCCCGAGTATAGCAATTGGGTGGGGAAAGAAGAATACGAAGAACGTTTTATTGCTCTGGTCGAGCGCAGGTTCTCCTAATTTTTTTGGCTCTAGTTTATTACTGCATTGATGCACCCGCCAGACGGGCAGGTTTATCCGGATGACGAATTTAATCATGCTAAAGGGGCTTTAGCCCAAAACCCATAAAGCCAAACTATTAATCAGAGGGCTTTCAGGAATCATAGCCTCCTTAAACTAGAGCCATTTTTTTTATAAAACAATATCTTTGAGTCGAAAGCCACTACAATAGCTTTCGGCTTCTTATTTTTGTTAAATGGGAAAACTGTACTTGGTCCCGACCCCTATTGGTAATCTAGAAGACATGACCTTACGGGCCATTCGTGTTCTTAGAGAGGCTGATGTAGTTTTGGCGGAAGATACCCGAACCAGCGGGAAGCTCCTACAGCATTTTGAGATTACCACCCCAATGCAAAGCCATCATATGCACAATGAGCACAAAACGGTCGATGTTTTGGTGAAACGAATGCAAGCAGGTGAAACCATGGCCTTGATTTCAGATGCCGGTACCCCCGCCATTTCAGACCCTGGATTTCTTCTGACCCGTACCTGTGTTGAGCATCAAATAGAGGTTGATTGCCTACCAGGAGCCACTGCTTTAGTACCTGCATTGGTCAATAGCGGCCTCCCCAATGATAAATTTGTTTTCGAGGGGTTTCTTCCCGTTAAAAAAGGGCGTCAGACCCGCTTAAAATTATTGGCCGAAGAAACCCGTACTATGGTTTTCTACGAATCACCTCACAAACTGATAAAAACACTTGCTCATTTTGTCGAATATTTTGGGGCAGATCGACCAGTTTCAGTTTCACGGGAAATGACAAAACTGTACGAAGAAACAATTCGTGGTACGGCAGAAGATGTTTTAAGACACTATACCGAAAAACCGCCCAAAGGTGAGATTGTAATTGTTGTTGGGGGAAAGAAATACTAAAAAAATTATTGGAAACAGGTTATTGATTCTTAGAAGTGAACAGAAAACCTATGTTACCGCCAATCTTCACTTCAAGAGTGTCTCTATACTCATCCCAAATCAAAACCCGAAAAATCAGGTTCTATAATTTGAAAATTATCGGTCAATATATTTGCATAGCAAGGCTTCTTCCATTTTTCATCTTTGAAAAACTGAAGAATAGCCTGTTTAAAAAAATCGAATTTTTTATGGTACTTGTTGAATACCGCTTCTTTTTTCATGATCAACCATAATCTTTCTATTATGTTGGGATCGGGGCAGTATGGCGGGAGAAATTTAAATACGACCCTAGGGTTCTCCTCTAAAAAGGCTTTGACCACCTTGGAGCGGTAATAGCGTGCGTTGTCCAATATGATATATATGTTTCCTTTTGCTCTTTCTTGAACCATTTCTTTCAAATGGGCCACAACGGCTTGTGCATCAATGCTATCCACCTCTATTGCCGACACTTGTTTTGTCTCAAGGTTGATCGCCCCGTTTATATTTATGCGTTTCCTTCCGGTATTGGTCGGTAAATGTGCCGCCTTGTTTTTTTCGGACCATCCATGGGAGGCTACACTATTGTGGCAAGGGTGTACCCCGTCCATGAAATAGACCGCATCATCTTGGCCAAGGTTCTCTACAAGTTCCCTGTATTCGGATACGAACTTTTTTTGCGCTTCCACATCGATATTGG
>JAJRSY010000201.1 GCA_024278565.1 Bacteroidota bacterium | reverse complement strand
GCTACCGCCTAAATAGGTCGATTCACAAGCAAACTATATTTGACAACCTAATTAATAGAATGATAAATACTCAACACATAGGTTATCAGGAAATTAAGATAAGAAGCTAACTTGACACCTCTAAAAAAAATTAGTGAAAATTAGTGTAATTCGTGTCCAAGCTCTTTAAGTTCATTCTCAATATTATCCCTAGGCCTATCCTAATCAGGTTAAGTTATTTAGCAAGGCCAATCTTGGCATTTTCAATGCGTGGCAACAAGCATACTGACCCCATTGACGGCAAACAGTTCAAAAATTTTCTTCCCTACGGCTATGAAAGTCCAAGGGAAAATGTATTGTCACCCTCTACCCTATCTTTAGAAAGACACCGGCTGTTATGGTTGTACCTGAAAAATGAAACCGACTTTTTTACAGCATCACATAAAGTATTGCATTTTGCCCCAGAACAGGCTTTTTATAAACGGTTTAGAAAACTCAAAAATTTGATTTATACCACGACCGACCTTGATTCACCTTTGGCAGATATAAAAGCGGATATTTGCAATCTTCCCTTTGAGAACGATTCTTACGATGTTATTTTTTGTAACCATGTGCTGGAACACATTCACGATGACACCAAGGCCATGCAAGAAATGTACCGAATCCTTAAACCTGGGGGTTGGGGCATATTTCAAATTCCTCAAGACCTTAACAGCGCAAAAACCTTTGAGGACGACTCGATTACCGATAAAAAAGAACGCACCAAAATCTTTGGGCAATATGACCATGTTCGTATCTATGGTAGGGATTATTTTGATAAACTAAGAGGTATTGGGTTCGCCGTGGATGAAATTGACTATACCACTACCCTATCGGTTGAAGAAATTGAAAAATTTCGCTTAGCGAAAGGAGAGATTATTCCTTTGGTACGGAAAATAACTACTTCACCACCAGTCGTTTAAACCCATCAGTCATAAACTCCTCAGGTTCGCCCTGTTCATCAAGGTACACGACATAGGCCTCTAAACCTCTTTGCTTGGTCAACAACACCAAGGCCTCATCAAGATCCATGGCCATAAAGGCAGTTGCATAGGCATCTGCCTCGGCACAGGTGTCGGCCAAAATGGTAACTCCCAATGTATTGACATTCTTGGTAAAGCCTGTTTTGGGGTCAATTGTATGCACATATTTCTTACCTGTGATCGAATCTACTCTGTACTTTCTATAATTACCTGAAGAGGCCAAGGCCTTATCTTTTAAATGAATCAAAATTTTCAATTGTCTTGCAAAATCGATCTGGGGATCATCGATACCAACCACCCATGGTTTGTTCTTGACCCTATTTTCTCCTTTGGCGACCAGCTCACCCCCCACTTCCAGTAGGTAATCTTGAATTCCCTTTGCATCGAACATCTTTGCCAGTCGGTCTATGGCATACCCTTTTGCTATTGCATTGAAATCAAAACGGATATTCGGATCTGTCTTTACAATTATATTTGAATTGGAAATAGTAACTTTCTCAAAACCAACATAGGTCAGTAAACTATCAACACGAGTAGTATCCATCTCAATTTGCTTGCCAGGACCAAAACCCCATGCGTTTACCAATACACCCACTGTTGGGTCAAAATAGCCGTTGGTTCGTTGGTGCACTTCTTTAGAGAGTTCAAATACTTCTCGAAACATACCATCGACAACCACTCGGGCATCTCCCCTATTGATTTTCGATATATCAGAGTTGAGCATATAAGTAGACATCGATTTGTTGATTGCAGTAAAAACAGAATCGATTTCTTGCTGAAGATCAAGTTGTTTTTCAGACAAGTATATTAGATTGTAGGTGGTGCCCAAAGCCGCACCTGCATTTCGGTTTTCAGTAATTGGGGAGGGTACATCGGTACAGGAGAGGAAGGCAATCGCTAAAAAAAACAGAATAGGTTTAGACCTACAAGGTTTTGGAAACCTTGCAGGTCTGGGTTCTTGGTCTTGGAAACCTTTTGGACCTTTCCTACCCACCGAAGTCATCAAAACGGATGTTCTCATCAGGAATTCCGAAATCCTCACCCATTTTCTGAACGGCTTTGTTCATCAATGGTGGACCGCAGAAATACAGTTCAATGTCTTCAGGAGATTCATGCAAACTCAAATAATTATCTATCACACAATTGTGGATAAACCCAACAAAACCATCACCTGGTGCATCAATGTTCTCTTTTACTTTCCAATTATCCTCTTCGGCGGGTTCTGAAAGTGCTAAATAAAATTTGAAATTGGAAAACTCGCTCTCTAATTGACGGAAGTGATCGATATAGAAAAGTTCTCTTTTTGATCGACCTCCATACCAATAGGTGACTTTTCGGTCGGTCTTCAATGTTTTGAACAAGTGGTACAAGTGGGACCGCATGGGAGCCATACCCGCTCCTCCTCCAACATACAACATTTCCGCCTCTGATTCATTGATGAAGAATTCACCATAGGGCCCTGAGATAATGCAATCATCACCTGGTTTCAAGTTGAATATATACGATGAAGCTATACCAGGGTTCACGTTCATCCAACCATTTTTGGCTCTATCCCAAGGTGGGGTTGCGATACGTACGTTCAACATGATCTCTTTGCCTTCCGCAGGAAACGATGCCATGGAATAGGCTCTTTCAACAACTTCATTATTTTTCATTACCAAGGGCCAAAGGTTGAACTTGTCCCATTCTGCTTGAAATTTGTCTGGGGTTTCGTGCTCTTCAGGGTGGGCCGTGATATCAATATCGGAAAACTTTACTTCGCATTTCGGTATTTCTATCTGAATATAGCCTCCAGCCTTATAGCCCATATCACTAGGTATCTCTACCACAAATTCTTTAATAAATGATGCTACGTTATAGTTACGCACCACTTTGGCCGGCCATTTTTTAATACCAAATATTTCTTCGGGAATGGTTATTTCCATATCCTGATTTACTTTTACCTGACACGCCAAACGCACTCCGTGAGCCAGTTCGCGTCGTGAAAAATAAGGTGTTTCGGTCGGTAGCGCTTCTCCACCACCTGAAAGCACATGGCACTCACATTGAACACAGGTGCCCCCGCCCCCACAGGCAGATGGGAGAAAAATCTTCTGATTGCCCAAAGTTGTGAGCAATGAACTTCCTGAATTTACCTCAATTTTCTTTTCTCCATTGATGGTCAAAATGACAGGTCCTGATGGGGATAACTTTTGTTTGGTAAAAAGCAAAAGAGCCACCAACAGCAACAGCAAAATCATAAAAGCGGTCACTGTAATCAAAATCGTACCAAGAGAGGTTGTAGCTAGAATCATTTTACTCCTTTATAACATTAATATATGAGACCGATTTTTCATCAATTTCCTCCGTCTTTTTATCTTCCCTCCCAGTAGACTGGTCTTCCTCTATTGTCTTGGTCTTGGCAGGTATTTTTTCTACCGTCGTCTTCCCTACCTCTTCGGGCTCTTCGTCACCTCCCGTGAGCATTCCGCCAAAACTCTGGAAACCGATGCCCATTAATCCTGTAATGATAAAAGTGATTCCCAAGCCCCTCAAGGGTGGCGGTACATTTGAATACCGGATCTTTTCGCGTATTGCGGCGATGGCCAAAATGGCCAAAAACCAACCTATGCCCGAACTGATACCATAGTTCAATGCCAAGCCAAAGCTCGCTATCTCTCTGGCCTGCATAAAAAGAGAGCCTCCTAAAATCGCACAGTTTACAGCGATCAAGGGCAAAAATATACCCAAGGAATTGTACAGCGATGGCGAGAATTTTTCAACCACGATCTCAACCAATTGTACCATCGTGGCAATTGTCGCTATAAAGAGGATAAAAGATAAAAAGCTCAGGTTATAATCAGCATACTCGGGGCCCAACCATGCCAGGGCACCGTCTTGCAACAAATACTTGTCCAACAGCCAGTTTAGGGGTACGGTAACCGCCAACACAAAAATAACGGCGGCACCAAGTCCTACAGCGGTTGCCACTTTTTTGGATACGGCCAAATAAGAGCACATTCCCAAGAATACGGCAAATACCATATTATCAATAAAGATCGATTTAAAAAACAACTCAATATGTTCCAACATAGTCTAAATCTTTGTAAATGTTATTTAGTTCTCTTCTATCAATGCGGGATTCTTAGAACGTTGTACCCAAATGATAATACCCACTACGATCAGAGCGGCGGGTGGCAGTATCATAAAACCGTTGTTCTCGTACCCCGTTGCATACAATCCTGTTTTTTCTATTGCATCTCCAAGAACAGGATGACCGAACAAGGTGCCGGAACCCAACAATTCTCTGAAAAACCCCACTATAATCAATATAACACCATAGCCCAATGAGTTGCCGATACCATCTAGAAAGGATCTCCAAGGTCCGTTTGCCAAAGCAAAGGCCTCAAAACGCCCCATAATGATACAGTTGGTAATGATCAGCCCTACAAACACAGAAAGGGTTTTGCTGAGTTCATAGGCAAATGCCTTGAGTACCTGATCTACTATGATCACCAAGGTAGCCACTACGATCAATTGCACGATGATCCTGATTTTGGATGGAATGATATTCCTCATCAATGAAATGACCACGTTTCCGATGCCCAGCACAAACAAGACCGATATGGCCATTACGATGGAGGCCATGAGCTCAGCGGTAATCGCCAAAGCAGAACAGATGCCCAGTACCTGAATGGTAATCGGGTTGTCATCCGCTAGGGGATCCAAAATCAGTCTTGCATCTTTTTTTGTCAGTATTCCCATTTTTAGTTTAGTTTTTTGCCTTAACGGATTCTAGATAGGGTCGGTACAGTTTTAAGCTCTTTTTTATCATTGCTGATATACCATCACCTGTAATAGTGGCTCCTGCCAAAGCATCTACTTCATTATCATCTTTAATATTGTTCTTTGGATCGTTGTTTACCTTGGCTACATTGATGCCCACAAAGTTTCCATCTTTCAATATGGTCTCTCCCGTAAAATCGTCCATAAAATAGCGTTGGTTGATATTGGATCCAAGACCGGGGGTTTCTGCCTTATGGTCAAAAAACACGCCTTGCACGGTCAAGGTATCATCAAGGGAGACAAACCCCCATATAGCATCCCATAGGCCAACACCGTACATGGGAATAATGTAGAATTTTTTACCTTTTTTCTCTCCTATAAACAAAGGTAATTTTTGAACAGCCCCATTTTTGGCCGCTGTCATTTCTTTTTTCAGGTCAATTAAATATGCCTCTTTGTTAGAGGTTATCTTATCACCTTCAATGACCAGCTGGTCGACAATATATTTTTTGAAATCATCTGCCACCTTATCGGTTGGCACAAAATTGACGCTACCCTCATCAACATTCTCATTGACCCCCATGGCATAGAGAATGTTCTGTTGTTTTTCCAATCGCATATTCTCAGCGATCGCAGGTGCCAAACTAAAGGCCAAATATGCCAGGATCGAACCGACCACTATTACCAAGCCTGCCGCAAAAAGCACGGTATAGGCGTTACTATCTCTATTAACTGCCATAATTAAACTGTTTCAACTTTAAGTTCCTCTGCCTTTTGACCTGAATCTTTAGGAACAATAGTTGCATTCTTCATTCGTTTCATACGCCTTTTAACATTGCCCTGAATTACATAATGATCTATGGTCGGTGCAAAAACGTTCATCAATAGAATGGCCAAGAAAACACCTTCAGGGTAGGCGGGGTTGAATACCCGTATCATCACCGATAAAAAACCGATCAGAAAGCCATATATCCATTTTCCCTTATTGGTCTGCGCACCTGTAACGGGGTCTGTTGCCATATATACTATTCCGAACGCCAAACCTCCTACGATCAAGTGCTTCCAGAAATCAAAGTCCATCAAACCGTGGAATTTACTGGTTTCGGTGATCCAGCCCAGTTCCACCACTTGGTTGAACATAAGGCCCATGACCAAAGAACCGATTACGGCACTTACCATGATCCTCCAACTGGCTATTTTACTAAAAATCAGAAAAAGACCTCCCAAGAGAATCAAAAATGCAGAAGTTTCACCTACGGATCCGGGAACGAACCCAAAGAACATATCGGATACGGAATAGGAAAACTCCTTGCCCTGTGCCATTGAGCCTAAAATCGTCTCCCCAGAAATGGCATCGGGCGTTCCTGCAAGGTTTACGGCATCGTACACCCAAACCTTATCACCGCTCATCCACGTAGGGTAGGCAAAAAACAAAAACGCCCTTATGGTCAATGCGGGGTTCAAAATATTCATACCCGTACCACCGAAAACCTCTTTGCCGATGACCACGCCAAAAACAACGGCCACGGTAAGCATCCAAAGCGGAGTATCAATGGGCACTATCAACGGAACCAGCATACCGGTCACCAGATAGCCTTCCTCAACTTCGTGCCCTTTGATCACAGCGAACAAAAACTCAACACCTAGACCCACGCCGTACGATACCACTACCAATGGCAGTACTTTTATGATGCCTATCCAAAAATTGTCCCATGTCAGAAAGTGTTCCATCAAAGAGAAATTTTCCGGAAAACCGTTTATGGCCGAAAAATGTTGGTAACCTGTGTTGAACATTGAAAACAATAAAACGGGAATCAAGGCCATGATCACCGTATTCATGGTCCGCTTTAGATCATCGACCACTCGTATGTGCGAGCCGGAATGTGTGGTTTCATCAGGTGAGTACAAAAAGGTATGCAAAGCATTGAAGGCCGGCGCCATCTTTTTGCCCTTGTACTTTTGCTTGATCTCGTGCAATTTTCCTTTTAAACCCATACTATCCTATTTCTTTTTGTAATAGATCAAGTCCTTCTCGAATGATCTGTTGGTGCGGTTGTTTTGATATACACACAAATTCGGTCAATGAAAAATCTTCGGGCGCTACCTCGTACAGACCCAATTGCTCCATTTCGTCCAAATCTTTTACCATACACGCTTTGAGCAATTGCATGGGGAAAATATCCATCGGAAAAACCTTTTCATACTGGCCCGTAACCACAAATGCACGGTGCTCACCGTTGGCATTGGTAGTCAGATCGTATTTTTTCTTGGGCCGCAACCAAGAGAATGTCATTGCACGGGTAGCGGATATTTTATTGAAAACCGGTTTTGCCCATCCAAAAAATTCATAATCATCGCCTTCGGGTATTGCAGTTACGGTGTTGTTATAGAAGCCCAAACAACCGTCTTGGCTACTTTTCGCACCTGTAAGCACATCTCCATTGATCACTCTGAAATTCTCTGTATTCACACCACTTGCATATAAAAAGGTTGAGATTTCGGCGCCTATTTTTGTCTTGTAATACTTTGGCACCTTTACCGACGAACCAACAAGGGCAACAATGCGTTCAGGGTTAAACTTGCCCGTAAGCAACAATTCTCCTATAACAATAAGGTCTTGTGGTGCGATCGTCCAAACCACCTCTCCTTTATTTATGGGATCTATTTTATTTATTTGGGTACCTACCAGACCCGCTGGGTGCGGCCCTAAAATTTTATGGAGCTCTATTTCGTTCAAACCGGCCAAAGGCGAACTTGAAGAACTGCCGACCGATATATGCACTTTGCCCGGGGTCAATTTGCCCAATGCCGAAACTGCAGCCTGTAATTCTTTTTCCTTTCCTTGCAGCACATAATCAATATCGGCCGCCAAAGGAGCGGTCGCCAAACCAGAGATGAAAATCGCCTTGGGGGCAATAGTGGGATCTGCGATGATATCATAAGGTCTTTGTTTGATAAAAGGCCAACACCCGCCTTTCAATAAATACGCCTTGATCTCTTGTGCACCGGCATTGGCAAAATCCAATATTGTGTGCTCGAGGGTTTCCTGCTTCTTGTCAGCAAGTATCTTTAAGGTTAGTATTCTTCTTCTAGCTCCCCGTTGGATCTCGATCAGTTCACCGCCCACAGGTGAAACGAACAACATATCGGTCTTGTTTTTATTGTAAAACAGCACTTCGCCGACTTTGACCTCGGCTCCTTGCTTTACCAACATTTTTGGGACAAGCCCGTGAAAATCATCAAGATTTATGACGTAAACATTACTTAGAACGGCAATTGAAGTAGTTTGCTCTGCGGCACCCACCAGGTTGATGTTCAAACCCTTTTTTATACTGATGTCTTTAGACATAAAGTAGACCTTTGGTTAGCTATATTTCGGGCAAATTTAGCACTAAAACGATAGTTTTCATAATTATTGCCTATAAATTTGGGTATTACAACGAGCTTAATTTTTTAGGTACGCTTTTTGTTTACCTTTGTTTATTAAATTGTGGCCAGATGTATTTAAGCCTAAAACAGCTTGTGTTTTTTCTCTTTGCAACTACTTTGTTCTCGCAGGTGCAGGAAGAAGTAAATGCACCTGAAAATATCAAGACGATTATTTTTGGAGGACCTGCGGGAGACCAATTTCCAGTCATCAAGATCGGTGAGCCCGTATATTTGGAGTTTGATGACACCACTGCAAATGAACAGGACTATTACTACAAAATCGTGCATTGTGATTACGACTGGACACTATCAGACCTCTTAAAATCGCAATACCTCATTGGCGTTGACAACCAACGTATAATCAATTATGAAAATAGTTACAATACCCTGCAGCCATACTCGAACTACAAGATGACCATACCCAATGAGAATGTTCGCCTTAAGGTAAGCGGCAATTATCTTTTGGAAATCTACAACGACAGTTATGAGCTGCAGTTCTCAAGAAGGTTTGTGATCTATAAAGACCTTGTCAAGGTCGGTGCGGTCGTGAAACGCTCTCGTGATTTCGCTTTTCTGAATGAGAAACAGGTGGTACATATCAACCTCAATGCGGCAGGCCTTCAATTGGTCAACCCAAAAAAAGAGGTGAAGGTCGCAATTGTACAGAACTATTATTGGCCGACAGCTCGCTACAACATACCCCCACAATTTACTTTGGGCAATGAACTGGTGTACAAATACGATGAGGAAACCAGTTTTTTTGGGGGCAACGAATTTTTGAATTTTGACACCAAAGATCTTCGGGCGCCCACTTCGGTGATCTCACATATCGAGTTGAAGGACATTTACCACCACTTTTTGTTCAGGGATCGGTTTCGTTTTGACAGGCAGTACACATACTACCCAGACATCAACGGTGATTTTGTGGTACGTACGCTTCAAGGCGATGACAATTCTCGCGAAGCAGAGTACACCAACATACATTTTAGCCTTCCGTATTCCGATCTATTGGCACTTGACAATGTTTATGTTTTTGGAAAATACAACAACTACGCCCTTACCGAAGAGAACAAAATGACCTACAATGAAGATACGGGAACGATGGAGGCCAAAATAAAAATGAAACAGGGTTTCTACAATTACAAATACGTGATCCAGCGTGAAGATGGCTCTATAGAACTGAACGCCGTTTCGGGCAATTTTCATTTTACAGAGAACACCTACCTTGTGTTGGTCTACTATCGAGATTTCGGAGATATTTATGATAGCATTATCGGTGTAGGTTCTACCAATTCCAGTAATATTAGCAATTAGCGTATATTTATCCCATCACAATATGTTTGATGGACAACAAGCCAACGCTACAACAAAAAGGACGGTACCAACTTCAGTATCGTGGAACGGAATGCACCAATTGTGGTCATCCGTTGGACGTTAGCGATAAATTCTGCCCAAATTGCTCACAGGCCAACAGCACCAAAAAACTGTCATTGAAAGATTTTTTCGATGAGTTTTTTGCCAGCTTGATCTCTTATGATTCAAAACTATTAAAAACACTCACCGCCCTTCTTTCAAAACCGGGAAAAATAACCAAAGATTACATTGATGGCAAGAGGGTTTCATATACAAACCCATTTCGGTTTTTATTGAGTTTGTCCATTATCTATTTTTTGATCATTAACTATAGTGGTAACTATACCCAGCTTGATAGATATGGGCTAAAAGGTGATGCCAATCTGTTAGAAGGCTTGATCGACCTTGATATCAACTATGGTGACAAAAACGATGTGCTAGGTGTGGAAATAACATTTGATTCGATCAAAGAAGGGTTTAGAAACGAATTGAACAAAGAAAAGTTGTTGGATTCGTTGATCTTATCCGACCCCACTGGTCATTTCATAACTTTTAACGACAGTTCCATCTCCGCACGCCATGAGCACAAACGTGAATTCTTTGAGACGGTCATACGAAAAGACAGTGTTTTCAACTTTGACGATGCCACGCAAAAATATGGCATCGCTTCGAGTTATGAGAATAAATTTGCCTTTGGAGCATCAATGGGACTCTTACGGTTTCAAAAACAACCGGGCAGCTTTTTGAGCAGCCTTGTTTCGAAGCTGCCCTTTGCCACATTTTTCTTTTTACCTGTGTTCTCAATCTTCATTTGGTTGGTGTACATCAGAAAAAAATACAATTACACCGATCATCTTATCTTTAGCTTTCACAATCAATCATTGTTGTTTATCTTGCTGATTATTAGCTTTTTGGTAGATTCTGTTTTTAACATTTACAGCAGTTGGATCTTTTTTATAATTTTTTCAATTTATCTGTTCTTGGCAATATGGAAGTTCTACGGACAAGGAGTTTTTAAAACTATTGTTAAATATCTATTTTTGAACGCTATTTTTTTTATTTTAGCATTGTTCTCCATGCTCTTCCTATTTATGGGAAGCATGTACGCATATTAGAACAAGGGAATACTATGATCACACAGGTTACCAAAGGCATAAAAGTTACGGTCAATACGAATTTTGAGGGCACGTTCTTCAAGAACTACAAGATGCATTTTGCGTTTGGGTATACCATAACCATAGAAAACCAAAGCAAAGACTCAGTTCAATTGACCTCGCGCCATTGGGAAATCTTTGATGCCCTGAACGAGAAGGAAGTGTTGGACGGCGAAGGTGTAATCGGCAAAAAACCGGTGATCTTGCCCGGCAAGTCACATTCTTACAATTCGGGCTGTCTTTTGGCATCTCCAATAGGGGCGATGAAAGGGTACTATAATATGGTGAATTTCAATTCTACAGAAAAATTCAGGGTATACATACCCACCTTTGGGTACAGTGCTCCTTTTGTATTGAATTAATGCTTAATATCTATTGAATAACTGGTACTTATATTTATCCCTTTTTTAATTTTTGGTCGAGATTCCTTTCAGTACCTTTGAACTGTTATAATCTCAAAAAAATTACCACCATGGGAAAAGGTTTTTTTCAAGTACCAACAGCAGTCAACGAACCTATCAAAAGTTTTGCCCCCGGCAGCTCCGAGAGGGCGGCCGTACTAAAACAATACAAATCTTATTTTAAGGGAAAAGTAGATGTGCCATTGTACATTGGCAACGAAGAAATAAAGACAGGAAACACCAGGTCCATATCGCCCCCCCACGACCATAAACATATTGTGGGCCAGTATCATTTGGCCGAAAAAAAACACGTTATAAAAGCCGTGAAAAATGCGTTGTCCGCTAGAGATGCCTGGGCCAATTTAGCCTGGGAACAAAGAGCCGCCATTTTTCTAAAGGCCGCAGAACTCATTGCTGGGCCGTACCGTGCAAAAATAAATGCGGCGACCATGATCGCACAATCAAAAACAATTCATCAGGCTGAAATCGATGCCGCCTGCGAGTTTATCGATTTTCTTCGTTTCAATGTCGAGTACATGTCACAGATCTACGAAGAACAGCCCAGTTCATCAGAAGGTATTTGGAACAGGGTCGAATACCGACCTTTGGAAGGGTTCGTTTATGCCATTACCCCGTTCAATTTCACTGCCATTGCCGGAAACCTTCCTGCAAGTGCGGCCATGATGGGCAATGTGGTACTATGGAAACCCAGTGATAGCCAAATTTTTTCGGCAAAGGTCATTGTTGATATTTTCAAGGAAGCTGGCCTGCCAGATGGCGTTATCAATGTCATTTACGGAGATCCGGTAATGATTACCGAAACCGTTTTGGCGAGTCCTGATTTTGCCGGTATCCATTTTACGGGATCTACCCATGTATTCAAGGACTTATGGAAACAGATAGGAAACAACATACATACCTATAAGACTTATCCAAAAATTGTTGGCGAAACCGGAGGGAAAGATTTTATTATAGCCCACCCCTCTGCCAAACCAGAACAGGTCGCCACGGCAATCGTTCGCGGTGCTTTTGAATTTCAAGGCCAGAAGTGCAGTGCGGCCTCACGGGTCTACCTTCCTAAATCAAGTTCTAAAAAAATAATGGATCTGGTGAAAAAAGACATCAAATCTTTCAACAAACCGGGCTCACCGGAAGATATGTCGAACTTTATTACGGCGGTCATTCACGAAGGTTCTTTTGATAAATTGGCAAAATACATCGATCAGGCCAAAAAGGATAAAAATGCCAAGATAATTGCGGGTGGAAAATATGACAAATCCAAAGGTTATTTTATTGAGCCAACCGTCATACTTACCACAGACCCAAAATATACCACTATGGAGACCGAACTGTTCGGCCCAGTGGTGACCATATATATTTATGAGGACAAAGATTGGCGCAAAACCCTGAAATTGATCGACAGCACCTCAGAATATGCACTTACCGGGGCTGTAATTTCCACAGACCGTTACGCCATTGACGAGGCCACTAAAGCCCTGCAAAATTGTGCCGGAAACTTTTACATCAATGACAAGCCAACAGGAGCGGTTGTGGGGCAACAACCCTTTGGTGGGGCACGGGCCTCTGGCACCAATGACAAAGCAGGTTCTGCTCAAAATCTATTGCGCTGGGTCTCGCCACGATTGATAAAAGAGACTTTAGTCACTCCAGAAGATTATAGGTACCCGTTCTTAGGTTAGTTTTTAGGATAATAACCGTTAACTGAATTCATAGCTTATTAAGTTGGCTACACGGTCATTACTAGTGCTAAGTTAAGTAAAACCTACGTATAATCCAATGCGTCTTTTGCGACATCCCGTCGTTAAAAAATAATTCCGTAACTATTACTTCGACTACATTTCGACCAGGCTCAATGGTCAGGATCAGCACAAGAGGTTATAGCCTTTGCCTCCGCTCCACCTCGTCCATAGCTCCAGCTATGTCGTGCCTTGACCTGACCCAAAATCCACTGTCGACTTACCCGTCATTTGACCATTGACACGACACTAGTCTTTTACGGCCATTATATTTGTATTTCCCATAATATTTATGTAAATTTAACGTTAAGTAATTGTAAATTAATTACTATTTAGAGGTTTGCTTTAAAAACATAGTCCCCCATGGAAAGTAAAAGGCAATAAACCCCAGGGCAAGCTTTAGACCCAAACCCAATAATAGTCCCGAAGAATACGGAAGAGTTTCACTAATCAAAGCAGATAACAATATGAAGAGTATAGGCAAAGGGTTCAGTTTGAAAACCGCATTGGACTATGTTAAAACCTACGCTCAAAATTGTCGGTTTTCGTTCAATAATATGTTGAACCTGTAAAATCAGCCCTTGAACTTCACAGGTAGATAGACCAGTTTTTTGGTCTCAAAAAAATCTTCCTTAAAATAGTCTGGCAATTCAAAAATCTGGACGGTCTTATAGCCTTTTAGTTCTTCCGTCAAATCGCCTCCCTTTAAGTATAAGATACCGTTTCTACGTTCATGGATCGATTCTTTTTTGATTCTTCCTTTGGTCCATCCAACGAAAGTCGGCATTGCCGCCACGGCCCTGCTAACAATAAAATCGAACTGTTCAGTTAGATCCTCTACCCTTGAATGAACAGCTATAGTATTTTTAAACGCCAACCCATCGATCACCTCTTGAACCACCTTTATTTTCTTGCCAATGGCATCTACCAATGTAAATTGGGTTTCAGGAAAAAGTATAGCCAATGGAATACCGGGAAAACCACCGCCGGTACCTACATCAAGCACGGTACTTTGAGGTTTAAACTGCTGTATTTTGGCAATTGCGAGGGAATGGAGTACATGACGCAGGTACAGCTCGTCAATATCTTTACGCGAAACCACATTTATTTTTTGGTTCCAATCTTGGTACAGATCTTCCAACAAGCGAAATTGTTCTTGCTGCACCTCGGTCAAATCAGGAAAGTAATTGTATATAATCTCAATATTCATACTCGGTTAATTTTGGCAAAAATAGTACATCACTGACATAAAAATTCTCCTTTTTGAAACGCTTTCCAAACAAAAAATACCGCACCTTGCCTACTCTCCATTTTTGAACCAACCTGCATACTTTACATAGTTGTCCGCAATACGGTCCACTTCACCAGAACTCAGTTCAACACTGATATTTTTTATCTTTTTGGCGGGCATACCGGCAAAAACCGTTCCTGAGGGTACGTGGGTTCCTTTGGTCACTACTGCACCTGCGGCAATTATACTGTTGCTCTCCACAATGCAATCATCCATTACGATACTGCCCATACCAATCAAAACATTGTCTTTTATGGTACAGCCATGAACAATAGCATTATGCCCAATAGAAACATTATTACCTATTGTGGTTGGTGACTTTTCATAGGTACAATGCACTACTGCCCCATCTTGTACATTTACCTTATTGCCCATTTTAATGTAGTGCACATCGCCCCTAAGAACTGCATTGAACCAAACACTACATTGATCGCCCATGCTTACCTCGCCAACAATGGTGGCATTTTCAGCAATGAAGCAGTCTTTACCTATTTGAGGAGATTTCCCCCTTACTGTTTTAATTATCATACTATTTTCTTGTTTCTTAGTTTTGAACTTGAGTTTGAACTTGAATTTAAGTTTGAGTTTGAACTTGAGTTTGAGTTTGAATTTGAGCTTGAGCTTGAGCTTGAATTTGAATTTGAACTTGAGCTTTAATCACTTAAAAATAAGCCAATAGTTCTTTCTTCCTCGATGCCGAAACCGATAGTTCCTTACCGCTGGAGATAACCACGCTGCCCCCTTTTCCTTTTCTATATTTTACGACCTCGTTCACGTTCACCAAATAGGATTTATGAATACGGGCAAAAGCAAATTTCGAAAGAGCCTCTTCAAAATATTTTAAAGTTTTACTGACCAGTATTTTTTTGTTCTCCAAAAAAATATGTGTGTAATTATCGTCTGCCTTACAGTAGAGTATATCGGCTACGTTCAATACTTGAAAACCATTTTGTTGCGGAAAGGTGATCTTACCCTCTACCTTATTCAATTTGGTGGTCAGTACCCGATCTTCCAAAGCATCTTCTTTTTGTCTAATTTCGGTTACGTACCCCACCGCCTTTATCAACTCGTCAATACTGATGGGTTTCATCAGGTAGTATGCTGCATGGTTGTTGAGGGCATCAATCGCATACTGGTCATAAGCCGTCACAAAAACGGTTTCAAACGTTCGGTCGGGCAGTTGGTCGAGCAGGTCAAAAGCGTTACCAAAAGGCATTTCCACATCTAGAAAAACCAAATCCAGCGGCTGTTTTTTAATAAGTTTTAAGGCTTCTTGAATAGATGCAGCCTCGCCCACTAAATTAACATCGCAACAATATTTTGCCAAATAATTGCTCAATATCTCTCTACTGTTGGCCTCGTCCTCTACTATTATCGCATTTAACTTCATAATAATCTCTTTTGTACAATTTGGCAGTTTCTATCGAATATCTTAGGATCAATTTTTTTTCAAGGTAAATACCACCTTGGTTCCTGTTCCGTCCTGTTCCAAATCAAGAATATGAACATCGACCTTGTCTTTGTGCATCTCGTTTAAAATGGCAATCCGTTTTTTGATGTTGCCCATGCCCTTTGACTTTTTCCTCTTTTGGTTCTGGGTCTTCAGTTCTGCGGATTTTGTTCTACCAATACCATTGTCGGTAATAGTAACCACTATGGTTTTTTTGTCTTTTTGCCGTAAATCAATATTCAAAAAACCCTTTTTCTCTTTGTACCCCAGTCCATGCCAGATCGCATTTTCGATATAGGGCTGTAGCAACATGGGTGGAATTTCAAAAGAAGATACATCAACATGTTCATCAATATGTATTTTGTAATCAAACTTATCGGGAAAACGAGAGTGCTCAAGTTTTACATATAATTCTAACAACTCCAACTCTTTTGACAATGGAATAAAATCTTCTTCTGAATTTTCAAGCACGGCCCGCATTAAGGTAGAGAACTCGCTTAAAAATCTGTTAGCGTTACGTTCATCGTTCTTAGAAATATAATTGTTGACCGAATTGAGGGCATTGAAAATAAAATGCGGGTTCATTTGGGAACGTAGTGACTTTAACGCCAACAAATTATTCGCCAACTTTTGTTGTTGGTTGCTGCGGTAGAAAAAGAAGGTCGTCAAGGCCATCGATACCAAACCAAAAATCAAAAAATAAATGATCCATTTCTGCCTTCTACTGTTCTCTTGCACCAATTGTTGTTCGGTAAGGGCGAGATCATATTTACTTTGCGAAAGTTCCCTTTCCTGCTCCAACCCTGATATACGACTTTGCTTGGTTGACAATTTACGACCAAAGCGTGCTGCCCGTGAAATCTCCTGTTCTTTTCGAATGTACAAGGTGTCTACCAAGGCAACATAGTCTTTTAAAGTCTCCAATGCTTTTGAATAATCTCCCTTATGCCTATATACTTCCGATAATTTTCGAGTGGCATCTTTTTGGACCATCAGGTCATCATTGGCACCGGCCTCATCAATACTTTTCTCTAAATAGGGTATGGCCTGTTCATACTTGTCTTGGGCGATATAGGCATTTCCAATTTTATAGTTTATACGCTGAGAGGTTATACTATTGATCCCAACAAAAGCAGATTTGTTCTCCACTACTGGTGTGGGCAGCTTCTTAAGTTGGTCAAGGCTTCTTTTGCGCATTTTTATTTCTTCATTGTACCTGTTCTTCTTATTATAGAAATCGGCAACCTTCTCTTTCTCTTGAATAGCTCTTTGTGGTGCTTCGCTCTCGGCCAGTTTCAATGAATTTCCATAAAACCCCTCGGCTTCAACTGCCCGATCCGTATTGGCATAGGCATCAGCG
>JAJRSY010000200.1 GCA_024278565.1 Bacteroidota bacterium | reverse complement strand
GGTGGTGTGATCCGTAGGCTCACCGGCATAAGCTTCTAATTTCAGTTCGGTTCTGCTCTCGTTCGCAAAGTGAAAACCTACCTAATCGTAATGTGGTGCGTTTTCTTTTAGTGACTGTTCAAAAGTCGATTTTTTGAACAAAAGTACCACACGGTTCTACTTAAATTTTCGTTAAGTACGAAAGCGATGCAATTGAACAACTATAAAAAAAACACTGTTTTTATCCCTTTGGATAACGTTATTACTATCGTGTAGCTCATCAAGTACGCAAGAAATGGATTCCGACCCGAACCCTGCCAATGTGGAATGGAGCATTCCAAAATCAGAGGTTTTGGACGGTGGCCCTGGCAAAGACGGCATTCCTGCCTTGGTGAACCCAGGTTTTGTTGAGACCCAAAATACCAACTTTCTTCAAGACATTAGTACGGGCCAGCAATTAAATCCCGTTTCCGTCTTTACGGCCTTTTGGTTTTCGATACCTGCTTTTTATGAGATGGAGATTTATGATAATTGATTGTCTTGGTTTTGTGATAAACCCTATAGAAATAAAAACCCGCTTTTGGAATTCCAAAAGCGGGTTTTTATATTAAAATAAGAGTGTAAAACGTTACATCATACCGGGCATACCGCCTCCGCCGCCCATTGGTGGCATGGCAGGTGCATCTTCCTTAATGTCGGTCAAAGAGCATTCGGTGGTCAAGATCATACCAGCAACAGAGGCTGCGTTTTCTAGGGCGATCCTTGTTACTTTTGTCGGATCTATTATGCCTGCCTTGAACATTTCCACATATTTTTCTGATTTGGCATCGTAACCGAAATCTGCTTTACCGTCCAGTATTTTGGCAACGACAACAGAGCCTTCACCACCTGCATTTTCAACAATTGTCCTAAGGGGTGCTTCGATGGCTTTTGCCACAATCTGTAATCCGGTTTCCTGATCTGCGTTTTCAGTACTTAATTTTGAAAGTGTTGATTTGGCGCGTATCAAAGCAACCCCACCACCGGCAATGATACCTTCTTCAACGGCAGCTCTGGTAGCGTGCAGAGCATCATCTACCCTGTCTTTTTTCTCTTTCATCTCTACTTCAGAAGCAGCACCTACGTATAGTACCGCAACCCCACCGGCCAATTTGGCCAAACGTTCTTGCAATTTTTCTTTATCGTAATCAGAGGTTGTGGTCTCAAGTTGTGACTTGATCTGGTCTACCCTGCCTTTGATGTTTTTGGCGGTTCCCCCACCATTTACTATTGTGGTATTGTCTTTGTCGATTGTGACTTTTTCACAAGTGCCCAACATATCCAAAGAAACGTTTTCCAAAGAAAAACCCCTCTCCTCAGAGATAACGGTACCATTGGTCAAGATGGCAATATCTTCCAGCATGGCCTTTCTTCGATCGCCAAAGCCCGGTGCTTTGACAGCGGCGATTTTCAAAGAGCCCCTCAGTTTGTTCACTACCAAGGTGGCCAAGGCCTCACCATCAACATCTTCGGCAATGATCAACAGGGGTTTTCCTGATTGTGCGACGGGTTCCAATACCGGTAACAGATCTTTCATTGAAGAAATCTTTTTATCGAACAAAAGTATATAAGGGGCTTCTAGATCTGCGGTCATCTTGGCAGAATCGGTGACAAAATAAGGAGATAGATACCCTCTGTCGAATTGCATTCCCTCTACGACATCAACGTAGGTGTCGGTACCTTTGGCCTCCTCTACGGTTATAACCCCTTCTTTGCCCACTTTACCAAAAGCCATGGCTATCAGTTCGCCGATAGTTTCGTCATTGTTTGAGGAAATTGAAGCGACCTGCTTTATTTTTTCAGAAGAATCGCCAACTTTTTTGGATTGTTTGGCCAAATTTTCGACAATGGCCTCAACCGCTTTGTCAATGCCTCTTTTCAGATCCATTGGGTTTGCACCGGCAGCTACGTTTTTCAAGCCTTCTTTTACAATTGCTTGAGCCAGTACGGTAGCGGTGGTTGTGCCGTCACCTGCAAGGTCATTGGTTTTTGAGGCGACTTCTTTTACCATTTGGGCGCCCATGTTTTCTAAGGGATCCGCTAATTCTATTTCTTTTGCAACGGTGACCCCATCTTTGGTCACCTGTGGGCCACCAAACGATTTGCTTATGATTACATTTCTTCCTTTGGGTCCCAAGGTTACCTTGACCGCATTTGCCAATGCATCGACACCTCTTCTTAGACCGTCGCGTGCATCAATATCGAATTT
The DNA here is from genome assembly GCA_024278565.1 of Bacteroidota bacterium. GTDB lineage: Bacteria > Bacteroidota > Bacteroidia > Flavobacteriales > Flavobacteriaceae > Maribacter_C. The sequence goes on along the minus strand of JAJRSY010000200.1, from coordinate 6,226 downwards.
TATATCTTTTGCCATAATTTTATATTTTATTGTCCTTCCCGTGAAGACGGGAAATTTTTTAATTAGTTAGACTGTTTTTATTGAGATTCCCCGTCTTCACGGGAATGGAAACTATTAAATAATCGCCAGAATGTCACTTTCGCGCATCATCAAATAGTCGATACCATCCAATTTTAGTTCGGTACCGGCAAATTTTCCGTAAAGGACTTTGTTGCCTACCTTAAGGGTGACAGGTTCATCTTTTGTTCCAGGACCAACAGCAACTACTTTTCCATTTAATGGTTTTTCTTTTGCGGTGTCCGGTATGTAAATACCAGATGCAGTTTTGGTCTCGGCAGCCATAGGCTGAATAAGTACTCTGTCTGCCAATGGTTTAATGTTAATTTTAGCCATAGTCTTCAGTTTTTATATAATTATTTTCGTTTGACTCTTTTCTGGGCAGAAATTGTGCCATTGCCCAAAAACTGCCATTTTGTTAAAAAAAATGCCAGCTTGTCATAAGGCTGGCATTTTATATGATTTTTATCAAGACCTAAAGACTGTCTTTTGGTGCTGTATTATCTGAAGCGGGTTCAGCGTCAGGCACTATCTCTGGAACCGTTTCGGGTACCGTTGTTTCTATTTCATCACCGTTAAGCAATTTTGAATCTTCCTCACCAAAATTTCCTTTGAGTGCTACATTTGACACCAAAATCAAGACGACGAGCATGGTTGCCAAGGTCCACGTGCTTTTATCTAAAAAATCACCTGTTTTCTTTACCCCACCAACAACTTGACTGCCGCCACCACCAAATGAGGACGATAATCCGCCACCTTTAGGGTTTTGCACCATTATCACCAACATCAATAGGAAACAAATGATAAGTATGAGGATTAAAAATATTGAAAAAGTGCTCATTGCTATTGGGTATTTTCTTGTTTGATTTTTTCGACCGCCTTTATACGGGCTGCAAAGAAACTACTTTTTTTCGGATATTTCAAACTTAAGATTTTGTAGGCCTGTATAGCATTCTTGTAGTTTTTTTGCTCTAAATATACCTTTGCCAAGGTCTCGGTCATCAGCTCTTTGTTGTCGAATTTTGCCGAACCTTTGGTTTTGATTTTAATGGGGTTCTCTTTCGGGACTATTTTTGGGTTACTGGCTATGAATTTGTCGATAAGGTCGATTTTTTTCTTTTTTGTAATACCCTCTTCCAACGGAAAATCGATATCCTCAAGCTCCTCAATGTTTTTGCTTTTGGGTTCGTTGGTCTTTCTTTCAATGGTTTTGTGAGCGGTCAATTGCAGCCATTCACCAAAAGAATACTTCTCTTTTTTTGTAAATGCCAAGGGTTGGCCAAGTTCAAGGTCGTTTTTTGCTTTTTCGCTATCATTGATGGTATTGGTGACTGTTTTTAGGTTCTTCTTCTTGAATAGGTCAGGGTTCAGAATCTGATCGGCATCGGCATCGTTCTGAGGCAGGGGTTTATCTGTTGATGTGTCGTTCAGTTCAGGTTGTATCTCTTCTGTTATGATATCGGTATGGGCCAGTGGGGCTGTTTTTCCTGAAAGTGTATCAGCAATAGTATTTTGTAAAAAATCTTTTGAGGTGATAAATTCAAACAAAATATCTCTATCGGCTGTGTATGCAGCGGTAACTTTGAGTGCCTTATTGTACTTGAAGCTGTTTTGATTTTTAAGTCCTTTTAATTGAATGGCCCTTGCTGCTTGAAAATAAGGGTACTCAGATACTATATCTTCCAATTGTTGGGTCTGCTCGGTCGTGACCACCTGATCGGGGTTTTGTAAGAGATATGTAAAATCTTGTACGATCATTTTAAATGGAAAGCTATAAAGTTAAAGCGTGTGATTTTCGTTCATTATTAGTGATTGTTTTTCTTTGGAAAAACCTTGCGTATATCGTTTCGTTTTAGAAAACGGGCAATTTCGACAATCTTATTTTCTTTATAAATACCCATTCTGTAATTTCCGATTCTAATTCTGTATGCTATTGAAAAGCCTTTCATTTTTTTGGCATTGGATATATCCTCCAACCTTTCTGCTTTTTCAATACTCAGTATCAAATCTTTGATTTTAGTTTTAAGATTTTTATCCTTCAATTTCTTAATATCGTTAAGAAAATTCTTTAGGTAAACAATTTTCATTCGTCTAGGGGTCTCATTACCTCTATTTTGGAGACAGTGTCACTTCGGTCTGATTGTTGCATCAGAAGAAGAAGTCCCAAATCTTCTTTCTCTTCATCAGAGAGAGAGTTAAGACGTTCTTTCTCTTTGTGTTCAACAAAAAAAGATACTGCTTTTTCCATTAGTGATTTAACGCTCATTTCTTCAAAGGCTGACAAAATTTTCAGTTTTGTCAAAACAGTTTCGTCTATATCTATGTTCTTTCTCATATTTTTTGAATCGGAAAATCAAATATACAAAAATATATTATATACACAGTATGCACTCTGAGTGTGGTTTTTTGTTTTGAACGCCAAATCACCAATCAGCAAGCGAGGCATTGAAAATGTCTTGCGTAATACGCTCGAAAATTATTTTGTGGGCTTCGTCTTTGACAGTAGATAATTGTGAATTGGCCGGATAATCATAAAAGAACGAAAAGCGTTGTTCGAAATCGGCATCTTCTTTTGTCGAATTCGTAAAACGAACGTTTACCCCAATTGAAATCCTGTTTTGGGCAGCGGTCTGTTCGGCTGTTGCGCTCATTGGGGATATGCGATATTCTACTATTTCACCTTCATATACCAAATCTGCGTTCGAATTCGTCAAGTCTAGACTGGTCTGGTTCAATATTCGGTCTTGAAGGGCCAAGGTGAAATCTCGATCCATGCCCGGTTCAAAAGTCGAACCCGGATTTTGGGTCGCATAGTTCTGAAAATAATTGACTTGAAATGTTTTGGCATCACCGACATCACCACCGGTAAAATTATAGACCCCACAATTGGTAAACGAAACCAGTGTACTTAGTATAAGGATAAAATAAATGTGTTTTTTCGTAAATCGCAAAGCTTAAATTATTAATTGTTATTTTGACTACCGACCACCGATCACTTATAGGTCATACTGTTTTATCTTTCGGTACAAGGTGCGTTCTGAAATACCGAGTTCGGCTGCGGCCACTTTTCTTTTTCCTCTATTTCGTTCCAAAGATTTTTTTATCAATTCCAACTCTTTGTCATGTAAAGATAGGGTTCCTTCTTCTTGTATTTCTTCGGCAAAGTGGTACTTGTCTTCTTGAATTGGGGTATGTGCGGTTTGTTCAACATAGGGTTCGGGCAGTCGTAAGACTTCCAACGGGTTGCTTTCCTCTTCGGGAATTTTCGCACCATCAGAACCATATATTTTTCGAATCAGGTTTTCGTTTTCTTCCTGTACTTTTTCGGTATCATTGTTTTTTAGTAACTCTAATGTCAGTTTTTTCAGGTCGTGCAAATCACCCTTCATGTCAAAAAGCACCTTGTAGAGAATTTCCCTCTCATTACTAAAATCGCCTTCTTTTTTACCGCCCTCTATTATAGCAGGTAAGGTGGAGTTACTTGTTTTTGGCAAGTACCCGTTTAAAATCGATAATGAAATGTTTCGACCTTTTTCTAGAACCGATATTTGCTCGGCTATATTTCGTAGCTGACGAACGTTACCTGGCCATCTGTATTTTAGCAATAATTGTATGGCGTCATTCTCTAATCGAATGGTGGGCATTTTATATTTTTGGCCAAAGTCTGAAGCAAATTTCCTGAAGAGCAAATGAATGTCTTCTTGTCGTTCGCGCAAAGGGGGAATATGAATCTCTACCGTACTCAATCGATAATAAAGGTCTTCACGGAATTTCTCTTTCTTAATGGCCTCGAACATTTGAATATTTGTTGCGGCTACAATGCGCACGTCTGTTTTTTGCACTTGTGACGATCCTACTTTTAAGAACTCCCCATTTTCCAAAACCCTCAATAAACGTACTTGGGTGGTCAAGGGCAGTTCGCCAACTTCATCTAAAAAAATGGTACCACCATCGGCAACCTCAAAATAACCCCTTCGTGTAGAGGTAGCACCTGTAAAGGCCCCTTTTTCATGGCCGAACAATTCACTGTCAATGGTGCCTTCGGGTATGGCCCCACAGTTAACCGCTATATATTTTGCGTGCTTTCTATGCGATTGGGAATGTATTATTTTTGGCAAAGACTCCTTGCCCACGCCACTTTCCCCCGTTACCAGTACCGAAATATCGGTAGGTGCTACCTGAATGGCCTTTTCAATGGCTCGGTTTAGCTTTGGGTCGTTACCGATAATTTCAAAACGTTGTTTTGTCGATTGAATAGATTCCATTGGTTATTGCCTTTTCCTCAGAGGGCGAAAATTTGTTAATTTATAGTTGTGCATTCGTAAGAGCCAATTGAGGGTTCTTATCTGATATGCCTATCGCTTTTCCTATCAATGTGGCCGAAGTACATTCATTTATTTTGACTTTTACGAAGTCCCCGATTTTGTAATTTTCCTTTGGAAAGACGACTACGGTGTTTTGAGGGTTACGCCCCATCCATTGTACTTCTGATTTTTTTGAAGTTGTCTCGATCAAAACCTCTTCGATATTGCCCAAATGCTCTTCGGTTCTGTATTTGCAATGTTCTCGTTGTAGGGCGATGATCTCTGCCAACCTCCGTTGTTTTATTTCTGGGGGTACGTCATCTTTAAATTTGCGGGCTGCCTTAGTTCCTGGGCGTTCAGAATAAAGGTACATATATCCAAAATCATATTTAACATATTCCAATGCGGCCAAGGTATCTTGTTGATCTTCTTCAGTTTCAGTAGGAAAACCTGAGATGATATCTTGCGAAATAGCACAATCGGGTAGAATTTTGCGAACGTTGTCAATCAATTCAAAATACTCCTCAATAGTATGCAGGCGGTTCATTTGCTTTAAAATACGATTGCTTCCGCTCTGAACGGGTAAGTGTATATGGTTGCAGATGTTATCGTGTTTTGCCATCGTTTTGATGACATTTAAGGTCATATCTTGTGGGTTTGAGGTAGAGAACCGAATGCGCATGCCCGGTTGGGCAAGGGCGACCATTTCCAATAGTCCCGAAAAATCAACGGCAGTAGCTTTCTGCATTTTTGAGGCCTTTACATAATCTTTTTTCAATCCGCCGCCATACCATAGGTAGCTATCTACGTTCTGCCCTAAAAGGGTAATCTCTTTAAAGCCCTTGTTCCACAGATCATTTACTTCCTCTAAAATAGAATACGGATCACGACTTCGCTCCCTTCCACGGGTAAACGGCACTACGCAAAACGTGCACATATTATCACAGCCACGGGTTATCGAAACCAGGGCACTTACCCCATTGGTGTTCAAGCGTACGGGCGCAATATCGCCATAGGTCTCTTCTTTTGAGAGTACGACGTTTACAGCATCACGGCCTTCGTCCATTTCCTGAATGAGGTTGGGCAGGTCTTTATAGGCATCGGGGCCAACGACCATGTCCACTATTTTTTCCTCTTCGAGCAATTGGTGTTTTAACCGTTCTGCCATGCACCCTAAAACCCCCACCTTTAAATGTGGTCTGTGTTTTTTGATGGCATTGAATTTCTCCAACCGTTTTCGAACGGTAAGTTCCGCCTTTTCACGGATGGAACAGGTGTTGACCAAAACCAGGTCGGCATCCTCTAAATTCTGGGTGGTGCTAAAACCCTCATTGGCCAAGATGGAAGCAACGATCTCACTGTCTGAAAAATTCATGGCACAGCCATAACTCTCTATATAGAGTTTTCGTTGCCCCATCTCGTTTTTTTCAAGTAAAAGAGATGCGCCCTGAATCGACTCGTCAATGGTTTTTTCCATACAACAACTATTGCTCCCTATGGTTTTAAAGGTTTACAAAGATAGTGTTAAATTCAAAAGCGTGACAATATGACAGTGTATTTTAGTGCTATTTTATGTTTTGTCCCGTTGTGAAATCAAGTTAATCATTATTGGGTCTAATTCCCCGGCTTGCCTCGTTTTTTGGAGGAAAGTTTGAAAACGGTTGGTTTTCATCAAATAAAAAACCTTCTTCCTCTAAATGCCTCGTGGGCCTGCCTGTCCGGCAGGCAGGCTTGCCCCCAATGTCATTAAGTTAAGGAATTTTCATATTGCATCCTTCTGATTTTTAGTGATTTTAGGTCTTTCACGTCTACGGTATTTTCCGATATTCCTGAGGTTTGACCTATTGGGTCTGACCGGAGTCAGG
>JAJRSY010000011.1 GCA_024278565.1 Bacteroidota bacterium | reverse complement strand
TGTTCTAAAAAACGACTGATGTAATATCTCATTAATAACCAATGTTTTACATTCGATTCTTTATGTACCAAGCGACAATATATAATTTTTATTAGAAAAACACCGCATGAAACAGCCATATATTAGAACATAGCCTAATTGATTTGATTCTTGGTGCACCATTCTGACCGTGGGCGTACCCCCTATACTACCCTCAAAAATCTCCATATTATTATCTTTGTCAATAGTGTAAAGTTTGTGCTCACTACCCTTGGGTTGGTGCGCCGCATAATTCATCATATACAATTTGTCGTTCCAAACGGCCAAGGCTCCGATGCCGCACTCATCTCCAAAACTATATTTCCCATTAATCCTTCCATGTGCATAGGTGGTAAGGTGCGAATAGACACCACTTATTTTTCGCTCACCTCTTATAGTTATTATTTCGCCGTCTTTAATCTTTAAAATGCTGTTTCAATTAGAACTTAGCCCCCTAAACTACCCAAGCTCTTCTCTAAAGTCTCGATCTTGGCCTCGGCATCGGCCTGTTTTTTTCGTTCGATGGCAATAACCTGACCAGGGGCATTATTGACAAAACGCTCGTTCGAGAGTTTCTTTTGAACCGATTGTAAAAAACCCTTGGTATACGTCAACTCTTCCTGTATTTTTTTGATTTCGGCGGCTACATCGATCGCCCCGCCTACGGGTATAAAATATTCATTGCTCTTTACCCGAAACGACAGGGTACCATCAAGGGCGGTATCGATATATGAAATGCTGGCCAAATTGGTGAGCTTGCTGATTACGGGATCCCATGTGGTGGAAACTTTTTCCTCATTGATCAATGAAAGCTCTAACACCTCTTTTTGGGGTATGTTCTTTTCTTTGCGAATGGTGCGTATGCCGGAGATTACCTCTGTAGCAAAATCAAAACCACCTATCAAATCAGCATCGACGGCCTCTTCTTTTGGCCATTCGGCAATCACCAAAGCCTCTTTGGGTGAGCGATCGGCAATATGCTGCCATACCTCTTCGGTCAAAAACGGCATAAAGGGGTGCAACAGTTTGAGGTTCTGCTCAAAAATATGGATCACCGCATCAAACGATGTTTTGTCGATTGGTTGCTGATAGGCAGGTTTTATAATCTCTAAAAGCGAAGAACTGTAATCATCCCAAACCAATTTATAGAGGGCCATCAGGGCATCAGAAATGCGGTATTTACCAAAATGATCTTCGACCTCGGCCAAAGTCTGGTTAAACTTGGCGGTGTACCAAGCGAGTCCCAATTTTGAGGCTTCGGGCTGAGGCAGATCGACCACCTGCCACCCTTTTACCAACCGAAAACCGTTCCATATCTTATTGGCGAAATTCTTGCCCTGCTTGCAGAGGTCTTCATCGAACATCAGGTCATTGCCTGCAGCAGAACTCAGCAACAGCCCAACACGAACCCCATCAGCACCATATTCTTCAATCAATTTTAGGGCATCGGGTGAATTACCAAGCGATTTCGACATTTTTCGTCGTTGCTTATCGCGCACCAAGCCCGTAAAGTATACATTTTCAAACGGGTGCTCTTGGCGGTATTCATAGCCTGAAATGATCATACGGGCGACCCAGAAAAAGATGATATCGGGTCCTGTGACGAGATCATTGGTGGGGTAATAATAATTGATCTCTTTATTGTCGGGCTCTAGAATACCGTTAAAGACGCTCATCGGCCAAAGCCATGAAGAGAACCATGTATCAAGGGCATCTTCGTCTTGTTCGAGATCTTCTAGCGTGAGTTTATCGACCGTGCTCTCTTCGGATCCGCTCAGGGTGCGGCGGCGGGACTTTACTTTTTCATTTGCCAATATTAATGCCTCTTCCTTGCTTTCGGCAACCACAAAATCATCTTGCCCGTCACTGAAATAATAGGCGGGTATTTGTTGGCCCCACCAGAGTTGGCGTGAAATATTCCAATCACGAATGTTCTCAAGCCAATGACGGTAGGTGTTTTTAAATTTTTTAGGAAAAAACCTGATTTCTTCGTCCTCTAAAACGGCTTTGATAGCGGGCTTGACCAAATCTTCCATTTTCAAAAACCACTGATCTGACAGGCGGGGCTCTATGACCGCTTTTGTACGTTCAGAAATACCTACCTTATTAATGTACTGCTCGGTCTTTACCAAAAAACCTTTTTCTTCAAGCTCTTTAGAAATCTCTTTTCGCACTTCAAAACGATCCTTACCCTCGTAGTGCATTCCAAAGGAATTCAGACTGGCATCCGCATTAAAGATATCAATGGTCTCCAAACCGTGTTTTTCGCCTAAAGCCTTATCGTTCATATCGTGCGCAGGGGTTACTTTTAAGCAACCCGTACCGAATTCGATATCAACATAATCATCTTCGATTATAGGAATCGCCCTATTGCAAATGGGCACAATGGCTTTTTTACCCTTAAGGTGCTTAAAACGTTCGTCATTGGGGTTGATACAGATGGCGGTGTCACCCAAAATAGTCTCGGGGCGTGTAGTGGCGATAGTCAGCCCCTCAACCCCCAAAGGGGAGGTTTTTCCGTCTTCTTCAACTACCTTATAGTTGATATAATACAATAACCCTTGTTTTTCTTCATAGATCACTTCTTCGTCAGACAGGGTGGTCTGGGCTTCTGGATCCCAATTGACCATTCGATAGCCCCTATAGATCAGCCCTTTGTTGAACAGATCAACGAAAACTTTGATTACCGAGGCCGACATGGTGTCGTCCATGGTGAAAACGGTACGATCCCAATCACAAGAGCAGCCCAGTTTCTTCAACTGTTCTAAAATAACACCGCCGTATTCATTGGTCCAGTCCCAAGCGTGTTTTAAAAATTCCTCTCTGCTCAGGTCTGATTTTTCAATGCCCTCTGACTTTAGTTTAGCGACCACCTTGGCCTCGGTAGCGATAGAAGCATGGTCCATACCGGGCACCCAACAGGCGTTTTTGCCCTGAAGACGGGCCCTACGGGTTAAAACATCTTGTATAGTATTGTTCAGCATATGGCCCATATGCAGCACGCCGGTAACGTTTGGTGGCGGTATGACAATGGTATATGGCTCACGGCCATCTGGGGTCGAATGAAAATAGTTATGGGTCATCCAGTAGTCGTACCAGCGGTTTTCGACCTTTTGAGGCTCATATTTTGATGAGATATCCATTTTTTGGAACGGTTTTTGGTTATGCAGTTCCGGTATCTATTATAGAGCCCTGAACATAATGTTAAAAAATCTGATTTTACGGTCATTTCACCGAAAATCAAATACGAAACAAAAATAAGTAACGTTAGTATATAACAAAAGAATTTTGGAGGTTCATTAAAAACATTTACTTTTGAGATTCACCCTAAATTTAAAATGATGAAAAAAATAGTACTCGTATTATTTGTTGGCCTATTAGGTTTTAACTTGACCGCACAAGACAAGGCGGCAAAAATTGAATTTAAGTCAGAAACCGTTGATTACGGTGAAATCGAAAAAGGTGCCGATGGTGTTCGCGTATTTGAATTTACAAATACTGGTGATGCTCCCTTGATCATCACTAAAGTAAGTTCAAGCTGTGGGTGTACGATACCCAAAAAACCGGAAGACCCGATTTTACCTGGTAAAACTGGTGAAATTCAGGTGAAATATGACACCAACAGGGTTGGTCCTATCAGAAAAGCCATTACGGTCATCTCAAATGCAGATACGCCTACCAAGGTTTTGAAAATCAAAGGAACAATCAAGGACACTACCTCTGGAACGAAGTAATAATTAACTTTTTCTGAACAATATGTAAAGCCCCGATATTCCTACTCGGGGCTTTTTTTTGGTTAAACGCTAATTAAGGCTTGCCGATTTTTTAAAACAAAACAAAAAAAGGAGATTCCGACCCTAAACGGCACATCAATACGATCCTCAGTTCAAAAAATAGCATTTAGACCAAATAAAACCTTTCCCTTATTGCTTTGTAGGTTTGTATTCACGATTTTTGATGAAAATCAACTTTCTATGCCTTCAGTATCACAAAAAGGGCTTGCCATGCCCGAGTCTCCCATTCGAAAATTGGCGCCTTTTGCCGAGGCTGCAAAAAAAAGAGGAGCCAAGGTCATACACCTCAACATTGGCCAACCTGACATTAAAACACCCCAAATCGCTCTAGATGCCGTAAAGAACAATACGTTGGAGGTATTGGAGTATAGCCGTACAGAGGGTTCTGAAACCTATCGAAAAAAATTAGCGGCCTACTATGCCAAAAATAGTATTAGCGTATCTGCGGAAGACATAATCGTTACCACTGGCGGATCAGAAGCTTTGTCATTTGTACTGGGAAGCATTGCAGATACGGGTGACGAAATAATTATACCAGAACCTTTTTATGCCAATTACAATGGTTTTGCTACGGCCTCAGGGGTGAAAGTAGTACCCGTTGTTTCACATATTGACACCAACTTTGCCCTGCCCCCAATTGAAGCTTTCGAAAAATTGATCACACAAAATACCAAGGCGATACTCATTTGTAACCCGGGCAACCCCACAGGCTATCTTTACAGTAAGGAAGAACTACAAAAATTGGCGGCCATCGTAAAAAAATACGATCTTTTTTTAGTGGCCGATGAGGTGTACCGTGAGTTTACCTATGAGGGTAAGCAGCATCATTCGGTCTTACAAGAGCCAGCCATTGAAGAGCATGCTATCGTCATTGATTCTGTTTCCAAAAGATATAGTATGTGCGGTGCCCGAATCGGTTGTTTGGTGACCAAAAACAAAGCGATCATCAAAACGGCCATCAAGTTTGCCCAAGCCCGGTTATCGCCACCGACCTATGCCCAAATTGCCAGTGAGGCAGCCCTGGAAACGCCCCAAAGCTATTTTGACGAGGTTAAAGAGGAATACGAGGAACGACGGAACCTGCTTATTGAAGAACTAACGAAGATCGAAGGTGTAAAAGTGGCCAAGCCCCAAGGCGCGTTCTACTGCATTGCCGAATTGCCGATCAACGATGCCGATGACTTTGCCCAATGGCTTTTAGAAGATTTTAGACTGAACGGCGAAACGGTCATGGTCGCCCCAGCAGCAGGTTTCTACGCTACCGAAGGATTGGGACAAAACCAAATACGCATCGCCTATGTCTTGGATAAGGACCATATTAAAAGGGCGGTGAACATACTAAAAGAGGCTCTTAAAAGTTATATAGGTTGATGAAAATACAGCAGAATAAATCCCTCAAAACCTATAACACCTTCGGTATAGCAGCCACGGCCAAATTCTTCTGCGAAATCAACAGCCTGACCGACCTTGAACAAGCCCTGCAACTTGACCAATACCCTGAAAAATTCATCCTGAGCGGTGGCAGCAACATCTTGATCACCAAAGATATTGAAGCACTGGTGTTGCATATCAACCTAAAAGGCAAAAAGGTATTGGAAACATACGAAAACAAAGTTTTAGTAAAGATCATGGCGGGTGAAAACTGGCATCAAATGGTACTTTGGACCCTGGAACATGGTTTTGGGGGGCTTGAGAACCTATCGCTAATTCCCGGCAATACAGGTACGTCACCCATACAAAACATAGGCGCTTATGGTGTAGAACTTAAAGACACTTTTGAAAGCTGTGAGGCCATGGAAATTTCCACACAGCACATTAAAAGATTCACAAAATCGGACTGTAAATTCGGCTACCGTGATTCTTTTTTCAAGAACGAGGGGAAAGGTAAGTACATCATTACCTCGGTGAATTTCAGCTTGAGCAAAAAAAACCATCGTTTGAACACATCGTATGGAGCTATTGAAGCGGAGCTTGAAAAGCAGCATATTGAAAACCCCATGATTCAAGATGTTTCGAACGCCGTTATCAAAATTCGCCAAAGCAAGCTTCCAGATCCAGCAAAATTGGGCAATAGTGGAAGTTTTTTTAAAAATCCCGTGGTTTCCAAATTAGAATTTGATACTTTTACAAAAGACCACCCCAACGCACCTTTTTACAAGGCTTCAGAAAATACATACAAAATACCTGCAGGCTGGCTCATAGAACAATGCGGTTTTAAGGGCAAACGATATGGTGATGCGGGCATACACGAAAACCAAGCCTTGGTCTTGGTCAACCACGGCAATGCGACCGGGGCCGAAATTTTAAACTTGGCCCAGACGATAATTGAAAATGTTGGGGGGAAATTCGGATTGGCCATAACGCCAGAAGTCAATATCATATAAATAACCCCTATAAATAAATTTACAGGGGCTATATCAAACCAAACTAACCAAAAATCGAATGCACAATTACCAGTTGTACATTCATCTAAATACTTAAAAAAAATTGAAAATACTGACTATAACAATCAATTTTATAAATCAGCGTTTAGGTATATACGGTCAAGATACTTAAATCGGATGCCCAGCACCTGTTTTTTTTCAAACCCCACTATGTTAATATGAGCACACTACTTGAAAAACACATCGTCGAACTACTACAAGAACGAAATGAAAAGGCCATTTCACTTTTGTATGACAATTATGGTGACACACTTTATGGTGTAGCACACAAAGTTGTTCGCAATGATGAACTGGCACAAGACGTTTTGCAAGAAAGCTTTGTGAAAATCTGGAAAAAATCAGATTCTTACGATGCTTCAAAGGCAAAATTGTTCACTTGGCTTTTTCGCATTACCCGAAACACGGCCATTGACAAACTAAGAAGCGTAAACACAAAAACCGACAAGGAGATCCAAATAGATGTTTCAGACGTATATAACCTAGGTGTCGAAAGCATCAAACCCGAGCTGATCGACGTCAAGGAAAACCTTCAAAAAATAGAGGGCAAGTACCAAGTTGTACTTGAGGCATTGTTTTTTCAGGGGATGACGCAACAAGAAGCCAGTGATGAACTTGATATTCCCCTTGGTACGATCAAATCAAGATTAAAGATCGGACTGCGGGAATTGAGAAAAATTTATATTCCGGCTACGGTACTTGTATTTATCGTTGGTCAATTCATAGTAAAGTGAATTGCGTTTAAACTTTGAAAATCGTTTTTAACGACCATTGGTCCATAAAGCAATCAGCTTAAATAAATGACCTCGACCCAAGGGCACGAGGTATTAAAATAGGAATTCCCTTTTATTCCGACGCAAGCGTCGGAGAATCTGCCAACTCGCAGACTGGTTAAACCCAATTGGGCTATCGCCCTGAGAATAAACTGCCTCGATGCAAGCATACGAGGTATTTAGTGGAAGAAAGTTTTTTCAATGAAAACCTAAGGTTTTCAAACTTTCCTCTTAATGCGAGGCAAGCCTCGGGGAATTAAACCCTAAGATATTAAAGAATTATGAAAGAAAAAATACGTATTTTTTTAGACACCGATCTTCTTGAAAAGTATTTGATCGGTACTACCAGCACCGAAGAGTCTTTACAGGTTGAGCGTTACATTGCCATGCACCCAGAAGTCAAGAAGGTTTTTGACGAGCTACAAGACAACTTGGAGACCTTTACCAAGATGCACGCCATCAAGACCCCAGAAGGTCTTAAAGAAAAAATCATTGCTCGAGTACGGGGCGAAAGATTGGGCAAAAAAAGATTCTTTAGATATGCCATTGCTGCAAGCCTTACTGCGTGCCTTTTTGCAGGGGCATCGTATTTTTTATGGAATCAGAACCAGAACCTGCAACAAGAAAACACGGTTGTATCGAATAAAATAAAAGATTTGGAGCAAGACATCAAGCAACAATTGGAAGATGTTAGAAACCAATTTATTGTTTTGCAGAATCCCCAGACCAAAAAATACAATGTCAAGGGAAACAAAAATGCAAAGGAGTTAAAAGCGGTCGTTTATGTGAACCCCGTAAAAAAGCTGTCATATATAAATGTGAGCAAATTACCCAACCTACCTGAAAACAGATGCTTTCAAATGTGGGCAGAGGTAAATGGTAAAATGGTGAATCTAGGGGTTATCAAAAAAGATCAGGACAAAGACCAGTTAATGGCACTGCCCTATGGCGATAAGGCACTAGGTTACATTACCATAGAACCCCAAGGTGGCAACAAGACTCCCACGGTAGAAAATATTGTGGCCAATATCTCGTATACCAACTAGCCAGGGCCAAGACCGCACAAATTACTTTAAGAGCCCCTGAAACGGGGCTTTGTTTTTTTATATATCTTTACCGAAAACCGTAACGAATGAAACTTGTTTTGTTAACCATTGGTCTATTGGCACTTGCATTTGCTGGTATCGCTATAAAAATATGGTCCAAAAAAGATGGCAGGTTCGCCGGCACCTGTGCCAGCCAAAGTCCGTTTTTGAACAAAGAAGGGGAAGCCTGTGGTATGTGCGGAAAGCTACCTGCAGAACAAGATTGCAAAAATGAAACGAGTCCCGAACCAATGTAGACCTACAGAACTTCTTATCTGATTTCAATAGTATTTCTTTGAACAAACATGACAATACCCACGACACGATCAAAAACGCCCTAGCTGGCAATCAGATAGCTTTTAGCACTTTGCTAGATACTTTCTGGAACGATGTCTACGGTTTTCAATTGAAGCGCACCGAGAACGAAAACGATGCTGAAGACATCACTATACAAACCTTTTCGAAAGCATTTGATAAGTTAAACACCTATAATGAGTCTTATGAATTCAAAACTTGGCTCATTACAATTTCCAAAAACATTCATGTGGATCTTATTCGTAAAAGAAAACGTGATGTTCTTGATGTACGGGGAAACAACGATGCGATAAAAAAGGTGCTTGATGCGGTTCCGACGGCAGAGGATCAATTGATCAACAAACAAAACCTGACCACCCTTTTACAGCATATCAAACAACTAAAGCCCCACTACCAAAAGGTCATCAACCTACGATACTTCAATGAATTGAGCTATTCCGATATTGCCATCGAGCTCAATGAACCCATAAACAATGTCAAAGTAAAGTTATTAAGGGCAAAAAAATTATTGGCTGAGGCCATAAAAACCACTTCTTGATTTTTGTTCATCTAAATCTAAACGATTCCCCGAAGGCTCTGTCACAGGGTTTCCAATTCACCCCATGGTTTGATACGATATAAAAACCAATTTTATCAATCTTGGGATCCCCCAAATTGTTCGTATATTTGTATTAAAATACGCAATGGGCGCAGACGTCTTAAATAGTGTACTACCACTGAAGGGAAAGCCCAAATGGCTCCGTGTAAAGTTACCGACAGGTAAGAAATATACCCAGCTCAGGGGTCTTGTCGAAAAGTACGACCTACATACCATTTGCACCTCGGGCAGTTGTCCTAATATGGGTGAATGTTGGGGCGAGGGCACGGCCACTTTTATGATTTTAGGCAACATTTGTACGCGTTCATGTGGTTTTTGTGGAGTACAGACAGGAAGACCGCAAGATGTTGACTGGGAGGAACCCGAAAAAGTCGC
>JAJRSY010000199.1 GCA_024278565.1 Bacteroidota bacterium | reverse complement strand
GCTTTAAGCCCATTCTTCAAATCAGGGTTCAGGGCAAGCAGGTCTTTATAGGAAATTCCTAATTTACGAGTCAGCGAAAATTCGGTCTGTTTCGGCCTTACCTCATAGAAGATATAGTTGTCGGTATTCACATCGCCCCCCTGAATCTTTCGTTCGGGAATTCGGATGACCATACCTTCTTTGAGACCTCCACTTTCAGCTATCTCAGGGTTCAAACGAACAATTTCATCTGATTTTACCCCAAACTTCTTTTCCAACCGGTAAAAGTTCATTTTTGGTGGTACAGTATACGAGATGAAAAGTTCGGTCACTTGATTTTGGAGACTGCTACCTGCTTTTTTTGGCATTTTCAACTCTTGCCCCTCGGCCAAATAATTTGAATTCTTTGCGAGACCAGGGTTCAGTGCCACCATACTGTCAATGGTTATGCCATATTTATGTGCTATGCTCCACCTTGTTTCTTTTAAAGCTACGACATAGGTTTCAAAATCATCTTCATTCAACGTAGCTTTGGTCGTTGCCCTTTCTCTTTTGAATTTCGGTATTTCCAATACCATTTTTTTTCGCAGTTGCGACGAGTACAGTTCTTTGTTATAACGTTTTATATCTTCTTCTGTAATATTAAATCGTTTTGCGATACCGTACAGGGTTTCCCTTCTTCTGACCTTATGGGAAGTAAACCCAATAGGTTCTTCTTGTTCGGTTGCCTTTTGGACCGTTGTTGTACCCTCATTATTTTGGGGAATAGTTGATTCGGAAGCTGAAGAGTTTACGGGAATCACCAAAATCGTGTTCGTCTTTAGGTCTTGCCCTTGTTTGATTTCTTTGTTAAAGGTTAGAATGTTATACGGGGTTACTTTATACTGTTCGGCAATACCCTCTAAAGTCTCTCCCTTTTTGACCGAGTGGGTCACAAATTTTTGCGCTGTTGCCTTGCATCCGACCAAAACAAACAGGAGCGGTACAAGGGTGTTTTTCAATAATCGTTTCATATTTATTCCCATTCTATGGTTGCGGGCGGTTTAGAACTGATGTCATATACAACCCGGTTCACCCCCCTTACTTTATTGATGATATCGTTCGATGTTTTTTGCAAAAATTCATAGGGTAGATTCACCCAATCGGCGGTCATACCGTCGGTACTTTCCACCGCACGCAAAGCTACACATTTTTCATAAGTGCGTTCATCACCCATAACCCCTACACTATCTACGGGCAAAAGCATGGCGCCGGCCTGCCAAACCTTATCATAAAGATCCCATTCACGCAGGCCCTGAATGAAAATATGGTCTACCTCTTGCAAAATAGTCACTTTTTCGGGTGTAATATCGCCTAAGATCCGAATTGCCAATCCTGGGCCTGGAAAGGGGTGCCTACCCAATAGATCCTTATCAAGGTGCATACTCGTACCTACCCTTCTCACCTCGTCTTTAAACAACATTTTTAAAGGCTCTACCACTTTCAGTTTCATAAAATCTGGTAATCCGCCTACATTATGATGACTTTTTATAGTTGCTGACGGGCCTCCTGTGACCGAAACCGATTCGATCACATCAGGGTAAATAGTACCCTGGGCCAACCATTTTGCGTTTTCCACCAAATGCGACTCATCATCGAACACTTCTATAAACACACGACCAATGATCTTACGCTTTGTTTCTGGGTCGCTCTCACCAGCCAACTCGTTCAAAAAACGTGCCGAAGCATCGACCCCTTTTACGTTAAGGCCCATGCCCTCATATTGCTTGAGCACCTCGTGATACTCATTTTTTCTCAATAATCCGTTGTTTACGAATATACAGTACAGGTTTTTGCCAATTGCCTTGTGCAACAGTACCGCTGCCACTGAAGAATCTACTCCGCCAGACAGCCCTAAAATGACCTTATCGTTCCCTATTTTTGATTTTAAGTCGGCAACGGTGGTTTCTACAAAGGCGTCTGGGGTCCATGTTTGTTCAAGTCCGGCAATGTTCACTAGAAAATTCGCTAACAACTGCTTACCGTCTTTGGTATGGTATACCTCAGGGTGAAATTGTATGGCGTAGGTATCTTCCCCCTCAAATTTGTACGCTGCGTTTTCCACATCATGTGTGCTGGCAAGTAAGCTGGTTTGTTCTGGTAAGGACTTTATTGTATCTGCATGGCTCATCCACACTTGGCTGTCGGCACTTATATTTCTAAAAAAAGGCTCGTCTTCCTTAACAAAGGAAAGTTTTGCCCGGCCGTATTCGCGTGTGTTGGAGGCGGAAACTTCACCCCCGTTAAAGTGTGCCAAATATTGTGCCCCGTAACATATGCCCAACAAAGGTTTTTTACCTTTGATCTGCGAAAGATCGGGGTGTGGTGCATCGGTTGCCCGAACCGAAAAGGGGGACCCTGAAAGAATCACCGCCTTATAGCTTGATAGATCTTCAGGTAATTTGTTATAGGGTTTTATTTCACAGAAAATATTCAGTTCTCTAACCCGTCTGGCAATGAGCTGTGTATACTGAGAACCAAAGTCAAGAACAAGCACATTATTTTGCATGGCCAAAAATAGCAAATTGAAATTTTTGGCAGCAATTTTTTTATGGATAATTTAAAATATAAAATGAACATATTGTTAAAAAGTCGATTTCAGTCTTTCCCAACATTTCATAGCTGGTCTTTTTATATGGGAAATCACACCAAAACAGAAACCCCGTTCGCAAGGGTCTGACAAAAAAAGCTGCTTAACGGCAAAGAACAGCTTTTTAAAATCAAAAAACATAGAGGGATAGGAGGTGGATGTTTTTATAAAAAACTTCAAAAAGTGACCAAAAAGTAAAAGCCCGGAAACCACCCCGAGCTTTTCATCAAAATCAAAAACCAACCTAAACACATTAAGCTGATTATCGAACTAATTCAATAATCATAGCAATTTTTGTATATAACAACCAACGAATGGTTTACCCTACCTACCATGTTGCATTTTTTCAAGAAACACTCAACTATGTGCATTTCGTTTTGCGATTTTTTTATCCCCACATAAAAATTCCCTGTCAATTGCTTATCTTTAAACCAATATGGATTCAATCGCCACCACTTTTTTTGAAGAGTTGAAAGACGAACTGCAAAAAGGAGCACGAGAAAAAGGGCATCCTTTTCGGTTCGTTGTTCTTGCCACGGTTGGTCTTGAAAAAGTAGCTAGGCTACGAACTGTTGTTCTTAGAAAGGTATATAACGGCCTGGATTTGGTTTTTTATACGGATAACCGCTCGAAAAAACTCCTGCATATTAAGGAGAATAATAGGGTCAGTCTACTTTTTTACCATCCCAAGAAAATGTTACAGATCAGAATGGAAGGTTTGGCAAGGGCCACAACCGATAAAACCAATTTAGAAAAACAATGGGGCGACATTCACTCTGATTCCAAAAAAGAGTACAAGACCAGTGCAGTTCCGGGAAGCCGTATTTCGAATCCGGATTCGGTCGAATACCTTGATACGGGCAACCATTTTTGTATGGTAGAAATAGAAGCCTTTAAAATAGAGTACCTGAAACTGAAACGCCCCAACCATGTTCGGGTACAGTTTTCCAAAACTGACAATAGTTGGCAAAGTGAATTTTTGGTTCCCTAGTGTTATTAACCCGACGACAATAGACTGATAGGTCCTAGGCTTGCTGATTTTCAGCAAATTGAATAAGCCCGCCTGCCATGCCGTATGGCAGGTAAACCTGCCGTATGGCAGGTAAACCGGACGGGCAGGTTCAAAATACCAAACTATGCCCGTTGGGTCAACAAACGCATATACCTGCACAAAAACAACTTACCCATATTACTATTTTAGCATATACCGCACTACAAACCAAACGATTACTTCATGGTATCCAAAATGGCGGTAATATCTTCTAAGGTGGTATCAGGGTTTATAAAGCAAAAACGGGCCACTGTCTCATAGATGCCGTTCACCGTGTATTTGGTGGGTGTCACTAGGGCAAAACCCTCACTGAGGTTTTTATACGTCCATTTTTTGTAATCTTCCGGTCCCCACCCTTTGCGCCGATACAGAATACATGAAAGGCTTGGTGGCCTTACCAGTTCCAAGTTTGGGTATTCACCGATAATATCAGCCGCCAAGTTTGCCAACTCGATACCTCTTTCAATGGCCCATTTGTATTTATCGGTGCCGTACATCGCCAATGAAAACCATAAGGGCAAGCCCCTCACCCTTCTGGTCAATTGTATTTGGTAGTCGGACGGATTAAAACCCTCTGCATCTTCATCGTTAAAAATATCAAGATAAGACCCTTCTTGTGAATGGGCCTCTTTTGCCAACTGTGGGTTTCTATAAATAACGGCACCGCAATCATAGGGTGAAAACAACCATTTATGGGGGTCGATGGTAATACTGTCGGCCTGCTCTATGCCCTTAAAAAGATGCCTGACCGAATCGGCTGCCAAAGCCCCACCACCGTAAGCGGCATCAACGTGAAACCACAATTTTTGCTTTTGGCAAATTTCCCCAATTCCATCTAAATCATCAATGATTCCGGCATTCGTGGTTCCGCCAGTGGCGATTACTGCAAATAACCTTTTACGCTGGTCTTGATTAAGGAAATCGATTTTTTGTTGCAGGTGGTTACCGGTCATCCGGTCTTCGGTCTCGATCAATACAACATCGACATCGATCACTTTGGCCATTGCCTTAATGGAGGAATGTGCTCCACTTGAGGTTATAACGAGTCCTTTCCCACTACTGCCTTCTTTGTTTTTGCGCCAATATTCACGTGCTGTGACCATGGCCGATAAATTGGCGGCAGTGCCCCCACTGGTAAAAACCCCAAAGGCCTTCTCTGGCAGACCGGTAAGCGACACCAACCATTTCATGGCCTCATTTTCACAAAAAATGCCCCCTGCGCCCTCCATCCAATACGCTCCGTGAATGTTTGATGCGGAGGTGACCAGGTCGAACATGACCGAGGCCCGTGTGGGCGAAGCAGGTACAAATGCCAAATGTCTAGGATGATCGATGGGCACCGTGGCCTTTATAAGCACATCTTTAAACAACTGAAATGCCTTTTCACCACCGATGCCATCAGGTGTAATGGTCTCTCCTACCAACCGTTTCAATTCCTCTTCCTTTTTAGGTTTGCCCAATTCGGGCGTGGTTTTGGTTATTCTGTTAATGGCGTATTTCATGACATCTAAAGTCATTTCAACTAAATCTATATCTACTTTGTGCATTTGAAAATTTATTTTTTAATATTGATGGGGTGTTGTACTAATTGAACGAACGCAGCGAATTCAACGTGAACTAGTGTCTTAGCACCAAAAATTGCAGCTGAAAGGGCTTGAGTGCCTTCGATAATTTCGGAATCAAATTTTCGCCCATTTCCAAATAAAACTCAGAAAAATTCAGGGTGCGTTCTTGCAGCGATCTGTTAGGAAACAGTTCATTTTGAATTTCGGTCAGGCGTATCACATGGTCTTTCAACTTTCTTTTTTGGGCTTTTAGCAAACGTTTTTCGAGATTATCGAGTCCCTTTTTTTGCTTTTTTTCTTGAGCCTTTACGGCACCCAAAAAAGATACGTCTGTCAGTTCCGCCAATTCGTACAGGGTCTTGAACTGCTCTTGCAACAATTGTTTTTGGGGTGAAAAATCAATATCTATATTCGATATACCGCGCACTTTTTTATTGATCAAGCTAGTCTGGTCCAAAAAAAGGTTTTGGGCAGAAAGCCCCATCTTTTCTAATTTCTTATGTTGCTTATCAGAGATGATCAAGGCAGAATTGCGCAGCAGCAAAATAGGAAAAGGCACTTTCATTGCCCCGAACATCGATTTCAGTTCGAGCCAATAGGCAATTTCACCGCCACCACCAATATAACAGAGGTTGGGGAGTATGACTTCTTGGTATAGGGGGCGGGCGATCACATTGGGCGAAAACCGCTCAGGATGGTTTTCCAACTCGGTCAAAAGCGCTTCTTTCGAGAATTGGATCTCGGTGCCGTTGACAGAAAACACCCCGTTCTGTTCAATGATACGCTCTCGAACACCATCGATCAAATAAAAATAATTGATCTCACGTGGATTGACTTGTATGCGGTATTTATCGGAAACAGACTCTAGTTCAAGAATGGTTTCCGAAACTTTTTTAAACGGGGTTCGATCCACTATATCAATTTTGGCATAGGGCACCGATAGTTGTTTTAAAAGCGCATCGTCACCATCTAGGATTACCAGGCCCTGTTCGCCAAAAAGCGCATTTGCCAAATACCTGGCGGCTTCGGTCAGGGTTTCGTGTTTCAAATAGGCTTCGGTAAAAAGAGCTTTTAAGGTTTCGGCATTTGTACCGCTTCCCAACTCATTCGCAAATGCATCGTACACCTCTTTGAGTCCGTCGGTTTTCAAATGGCCCACCGCCCCAGATGCATCTCTGTTCCACTTTAATTTCTTCCCCCTAAAATTGAAATAATTGATCTCTTCAAAATCGTGGTCTTCGGTCGCCATCCAATAAATGGGCACAAAATTGAATTTCGGGTACGCTTGCTTTAGCTCTTTGGACAGATTGATCGTGGTAATGATCTTGTACAAAAAGTACAGGGGACCGGTAAATAGGTTCAACTGATGCCCTGTGACCACTGTAAAGGTAGTTGGCACTTTCAGTTGTTTTATATGATCTTGGGTCTTTTTTGAGGCTTTGGTATTCTTATACTGCCCTTGCAATGCCCTGTGCAATACTTCACGGTTGGATTTGGGAAAACTTTTCGCCTTCTCTTCCATTTGGCCCTCAAAATTTTTCAACTCCGGAAAACGGCCATAAAACAATCGTAACTCCTTCTTCTCGTCAAGATAATCACAGATCAACGGCGAAAAATAACCGGTATCTTTAAAGGGTAAACAGTCAACATCCATAATACAAACAAAATAACCGTAAATATAAAACTCTTGAAATTTACTGGTGCTAAAAATACGTTAATTACTTTGATCCACCCCAGAATGTCAGATTACAAACTGTTCATCCTAAAAAGCATACAAATCAAGTGTTTTTGGATAAGAATATGATCAATAATCCTTAACTTTCATCCCACTCAAAATCAAAGCAATACATGAATAAAATTCTACTCACCACAGCATTATTGGCCTCTTTTATACTCTTCGCCCAAGATCTGAAATCACCTTCTGAATTTTTAGGCTATGAACTCGGTACACAATTTACAAGACACCATGAGGTAGTTGATTACTACCAATACCTTGCCTCGGCAGCGAACGATAGGGTGCAATTGCACGAATATGGAAAGACCAATGAACGCCGGTCCTTACTATTGGCCTATGTAAGTTCGGCGGCCAATATGCAAAATATAGAGTCTATTCGCAAAGAACATCTAAAGAACACTAAAGGCGAGGGCAGCCCCACAAAGGCAATTGTTTGGCTCGGTTATAATGTACATGGCAATGAAAGTGTGAGCACCGAGGCCTCAATGCAGACCATCTACGATCTTTTGACGAGCAAGGCCGAATACCTTGAGAACACTATTGTACTTATTGACCCTTGCATCAACCCTGATGGGCGTGACCGCTATGTAAACTGGTATTATCAGAATAAGAACACACCGAACAACATCGATCCAAACAGCAAAGAACACCATGAGGGCTGGTTAAGTGGGCGTGCCAATCACTATATGTTCGATCTGAACAGAGATTGGGCGTGGCTGACCCAAGTAGAGAGCCAACAGCGATTGAAATTCTATAATAAATGGCTGCCACACGTACATGTTGATTTTCATGAGCAGGGGGTTGACAACCCTTATTATTTTGCGCCGGCAGCAGAACCCTTTCATGAAGTAATTACCGATTTTCAAAGGGATTTTCAGGTCACCATCGGAAAAAACCATGCAAAGTACTTTGATGCCAACGGATGGCTCTATTTCACCAAAGAGATCTTTGATCTGCTCTACCCCAGTTATGGCGACACCTACCCTACTTACAATGGTAGTATTGGCATGACCTATGAACAAGGCGGAAGCGGCAGAGCCGGACTGGGCATTAAAACAGGTATTGGTGATACGCTCACGCTAAAAGACCGAATCGCCCACCATCATACTACGGGTCTATCAACGGTGGAGGTTTCCTCAAAAAATGCCCAAAGACTAAACGACGAGTTCAAGAAGTTTTACACCAACAAAAAATTTAAGTACAAGAGTTATGTGATGAACGGCGATTCAGACAAAATAGAGGCCCTTACCAAATTGCTCGAGCAGCATGAGATTGAATTTGAATGGGCGAAACAAACTACTGCCAAGGGCCATTCATACCAATCGAGAAAAATCATAAACCTGAAAACAACGAACAAAAGCCTTGTGGTTCATTCGGATCAGCCGAAAGGCGCCTTGGTCAAGGTGCTTTTTGAACCCAAGGCCAAACTGAGCGACTCGCTCACCTATGATATCACGGCCTGGTCGCTGCCCTACGCCTATGGTCTCGATGCCATTGCCTCAACTACAAAAATCAATTCAAGAACTGACCCTAGTCTAGACAATGCCCCCTCACAGGTCGCCAACACCCCAAAAAACACCTATGCGTATATCACCAATTGGAACAGCATGAAAGACGCCCGTTTTCTATCAGAACTGCTGCAAAAGAACATACGGGTGCGTTATGCCAAAAAACCCTTCACCATTGATGACAACTCGTTTAATAGAGGCAGTTTGATCATCACCAAGACCGACAACAAAAACAATGCGGGTTTTGAAAAGACTTTGGGCGAATCGGCAACAAAGCATGAAAAAAACCTGTTCGCCAGCCAAACCGGTTTTGTCGATAGTGGCAAAGACCTTGGCTCATATCACGTACAAATGATCGACAACATCAAAGTTGCCCTGCTCCATGGCGGTCCCACCTCAACCCTTCGTTTTGGTGAGATCTGGCACTTTTTCGAACAGCAATTGCACTATCCGTTAACGGTTATCGATACCGATTATATGGGCGGTGTCGATCTTTCTAAATACGATGTGCTGATCCTGCCCGCTGGTGATTATAAAAAGTCCATGACCGAAGACCGGTTAAAAAAACTCAAAGAGTGGGTCGGTAACGGCGGAAAACTCATTGCCATGGGCAGTGCAATAGAACCGCTTACAGGAGAAGAAGGGTTCTGTATTACGCCCCGAAAAATCGAGAAAGACAGTACCAAATCAGTACGACCCTACGACAGCTCTGAACGAGAACGCATAAAAAGTGCCATTACCGGTACTATTTTCAAGGTCAAGGTAGATGCAACCCACCCGCTGGCGTATGGCTATGGAGACACCTATTTCACCTTAAAACTCGGTGATGACGCCTATGAATATTTAGATTCGGGGAATGTCGTCTACCTCGAAGAAGGCCAAAACAAACCTGTTTCTGGCTTTGCCGGAAGCAAGGCACAGGAAAAGATTGCCAAAACCTTGATTTTTGGTGTGGAAAACCATGATAAGGGAAGCATCGTTTACCTGATCGACAACCCCCTGTTTCGTGGCTTTTGGGAAAATGGAAAGCTCTTCTTTGCCAATGCCCTTTTTATGGTCGATTGAGGTGATGGTTTGTAATTAGAGTTGACCGCACATAGCCTACCTGCCGTAGGCAGGGACGCGGAGCAAGTTATATTAAAAGAAAAAAAGAAAATAGCAGTTATGGACTAGGGCTTTTCATAGGAGCTATTGTTGCTGGCTTTTCCATCAGAGTTTTAAACGACTGAATGAATTTTCGCAATTCAATTTCCGTGTTTTTATTAATAATCTCACCTTCTTTGTCGACTTTACCCTTTACACCTTGAATTAAAAGTGTTGTGTCGTCCGTAAATTTTGTTTGTACGGTTTCCATAATTAATTTCAACTCTTCGTGTCCTTTTATTCCACTTGCAGAAGCTGTGATTATTCCAATTGGTTTGTCAGAGAAAATTGTTGTAGATACACACCATTCAATCATATTTTTTAAACCACTCGGAATACTGAAAACATATTCAGGTGTAGAAATTATTATTCCGTCTGCCTTCGCAATTTTATTCCGGAAATCAACTATTTTTTTAGGTACATTTTCATCAGTCAGTTCCGTTTCAAAATGCGGTAAATTGATTAAAGTATCGATTATTTCCAAATTGAAATCAGATTTTTCCAATTCCGATATCCATTTAAGAATAGACAGATTTGCAGAATTTCGACTGGCACTTCCACAAACTCCAATTATATTTTTCTTTTCCATCATTCAATTTGTATTCGAGTGGTTTTTCCGCTTGCAGTTAACGGTCAATAGTTATCATATTCGCTTTAACCTTAGTTGGGAGTAGTGGTCCTGTGGTTGAGGCAATGCCCCTTATGGGTAAAGATAGGTCATTGTCCTCGAAAGATAGGTCATTGTCCTCGAATGCGGGTATCCATTGACCGTTGCGAGAAATGAGGAGGTGCAGGAGCATTTGCCTTTTCGCAAATGCGGGCATTTCCGACCCGCAGGGGCATTTCTCGCAACGATTGGTGTATGATTAGTTGCGTGTTTCAAGCACTAAAATTAGTAAATAAGCCACAAATATAAAATCCGAGAGGATTTTCGTAAGTAGGCTAGAACTAGTGTCTAATTGTTTAAATAAACTATATTATTGTATCTTTGGCGCATGGCAAGACATGCACCCACACTCAGGATCCCGCCTGCGGATCTTGACAGATTGAAAGGTTGGTCAAAGAGCCGGACGGTCTC
>JAJRSY010000198.1 GCA_024278565.1 Bacteroidota bacterium | reverse complement strand
TTTTCATTTCTGCCTGACCAGCGAAGCAGGTTTTCCCATTTTCGTCTTTTACTGAATCCTGCCCAGCAGGCGGGCAAGTCTTTTGTCTTGTATCCAACAGTCCCGAGAATTCGGGAGTCTTTTGTCCCTGCCGGCAGGCAGGCAGGTTTTACCAGAACGACAATACTAATGAACATAAGTCCCCCCCCTTTGGGGGTCAGGGGCCTATCTATACAAGGTAAAATGACCAACGTAACGTATTTTACTCTTGTCATTTGCATTGACCACATACCAATAATCACCAGTGGGAAGGTCATTGCCCTCATACGTACCATCCCAAGTTTCAATTTGGTTCAAGATGGCCACTACCCTTCCGTAGCGATCATAGATCTTGACCTCAATACTGGGGAAGAATTCACGGTTTTTAGGAAACCATACGTCATTATTGTTATCACCATCGGGAGTAAAGAAATTCGGAATTTCCAACATACCGTCAAAAACAAATGGTATGGTAACCACAGCTACACAGCCTCTTTCATCTCTCACCTCTACGGTAACATTTGTACTCTCATTCGTCAAGAACACGGTCTCGGTTCCTGTTGATTCACCTTGAAAGAAAAACTCATAATTACCATATCCTCCTTCTGCGATAGCAGTCACCTCGTTCGGACCTGTTTTTTCAGCAGTCAATGTCAATGGATCATATACTTCTGTCGAGAACTGCACAGAATTTGTACACCCGTTCTGGTGATAGATATATACGATATGGTCACCTGCCGGCAAATCGCCCCATGTAGTTTGGGTGCCTGCCAAGGCACTTATGGCATCTGTTGGATCAACTGGATCCAAGGCAAACAATAAATCGGGCATTAAGCTGGTATCCTGCATGTTCACCGTTGCCGTGCTGTTCGGGAAAATACCCTCACAACCATATTGAACAACAGGCTCTGCAGTAAGGTCAACACCTATTGCAATGGGTATTATAATATCTGTAAGGCAGCCATTGGCATCTCGTATCTCAACAATGTAAGATGCACCACCGACCAAGTTGTCAAAATACAGATTGTCATTTCGAACGAAAACCTCGCTACCATCTGAATTGGGCCCAATCAATTTGGTCTCAAAGTAGGTCACGGAAGTTATAGCATCTACAAAAGGTGTACCCCCAGTAATGGCCATTTGTGCCGTACCATCTTGAAAACCGATACAGGTTTCAGGTGATGAGTCAACAAGGGTAGCGCTCAATACTTCAGGTTCGGTAACTTCTACCATTTGCCTCTCAAAACACCCGTTTTCATCTTGGATCAAAATCTCATAAGTACCGGCCGCCAAATCTGTAAAGGTATAGGTTCCTGCATTCAGCGGATCAGGATCACTAAAGAACTCATTGAAATTGGGTGCAATGGCAAATTGTATCAGTCCAACACCACCACTGGTCACTTCGATCGCAATGGTGCCATCTTGCTCACCATTACAGGTCACAGGGGTTGGCACCGTTGTATAAATAATCGGTTCAGGTCTCACAATTTCAAACGGACCTGCTATATCGCTACAGGTAACACCACTTGTCACTGCAATATAATAGTCGGTGCCTGGGGGCAGTCCCTCAAAGGTACCATTGTCCTGTGGTCCTCTAAAGACGGTTGCCGTTGCTGCGGGACTAAAGGCATCAACAGGGTCACCATTGTACAAGGTGAACATTTCACCACCAACTCCCCCACTGATGAAAGACTCAATTCTACCATCAATCTCAGAATTACAAGAAATGTCGTCGGGCAGGTTAGGCAATAAAGTAATACCTACCGCATCAGTCATCGTAATACCGTTTGAGTTTACCGGCAAACACGTATTGGAGGCATTCTTTTTTCGAACCTCATATTGATAACTGGTAGTCGGGAAACCGATTCCTGTCAGAAAAACCTCTGTTGCTGGAACACCCATAACCTCCATAGGCAACCAAGGGTCGCCAGGCCCTGCCGTTGGTATTCTTCGGTACTCATATTCAAAATTCGATAGAGGATCGTGATTATTGATAAATAAGCGCATTTGACCGTCACCCCCACAACCGGGCACACGTGTCTGTACCAACCGTGGTTCAATCGGTGGTGGTGGGTTAACAAAATACGGTACGGTCACAAAAATACAATCATAACTAGATGATACTTCTATGGCGTACCAACCACCGCTGATAAAACCACCACTGGCACCAATAAAGGTCGGTGTGTTCTGCAACCCACTGGTTGAAACAATGTCAGTATTGTCGTTGCTGTTCAAATACAGTAATCTATAATTGTAGCCCGCACCTGCAAAACCACCTGTTGCCCCAGCAGTTGCCGTAGTGGCATCACCACTTGTGGGGTCATAGGCTTCCAAAATGGCATTATTGCCATTCGGGCATTGTAATGCCAGCGGTTCGCGTATACCAGCATCAATCGGTGGCACGATGGGCAGATTGATATCAAAGGTAGCTGTACAACCTTCCACATCCCTTATCTCTACTCGGTAATCACCGCTCGCCAAGTTTTCAAATTCATTGTTGTTCGAATAGGCCACCACCTCAACATAACCAGAACCATCATCCCTTAATAATCTGAATTCATAGGGAGTAGTATCCCAACCACCAATACCAGTGGCCTCTATTTTACCCATATTGTCGTTACAACTTACATTGCCAGCTTCCACGGCAGATACATCCAAGGTGTCGTTCGGGGTACGTATGGTTGCCACATTGCTATCAGAGATGCAGAAAGGCATCGCAGTTGAAACCACCTCTACAAAGAAATTCCCCCCAGGCAGGCCGGAAATCGTTTCCGGGTTGTTGGCTGTATCTAAATTACCTGTTGCCAAAGGCGTTGTCTTTGTGATATCGCTTCCTTCGTATACGGTATAAGAATATAACCCCGTATAATCGGTAACCTCGATCGTCAAGGCTCCATCACTGGCACCAAAACATTGTACTGGGCTGGCCTCACTGATCACCACTGTTGGCTGTATGGGCTCTATGACCGTATATTTGGGCATGGGGTATACACAGCCCAAAGGTGTGTTGTCCGTAATTTCGAAAAGGTAGTCTCCAGCAACTGGCAACAAAACTTCTACAAAACTATTACCCGGTGTATTGGTTACGGGGGCTACGGCTACAGCCGATATGGCCGATACGGTAAAATCAGTTGTTCCTACTACGTCAATGCGTACACGCTCTGGATCCCTACAGTTTAAGGGATCGACCTGCACTATAGACGAAGTAACATCCATTGGTGGGTTAATACTAACACTAGTAGTAGTCTCACACCCATTATCATCAATGGCATATACGGTTATATTCTGTACACTACCATTGTCAACGATCTCAAAAGTGTTACCGGTCTGGTAGTTTTCAAAACCTGTTATGCTATATCGGTAATTTGTGGGAGTACCCGGACTCGTTAGGGTTACCGTAATTGTGGTAGAGCTAAATCGATTGGCTCCAGGCTCACATGTAAAATCAGGTGCAGCAGCACTTATTGTGAATGCAGGGGGCTCAATAATCACCAGTTCGCCCGACAGGGCGGTACAGTTTCTAGTGGACACCACCTCAACCTCATAGCTTCCGGCGGCTAGACCGGGGAAAGATCCTGATGCATTATTAGTGATCAACACTCTTGAAACGAAGTCCAACAAACGGTAATCTATTGGTCCGTCGGCATCCGTTCCTGCTTGAAGTACAATATCTATACTTCCATCAATATCACCTGCACAGGTTACATTTTCTGGGGTTGTCGGTAATATTACCGGCATTATGGCCGCATCTAAATTGATGTTCGAAACCAAGAAGGTACAGTTTGAAACACCATCGGTCACCAGGTTATCGGTTACCAATACTTGATAGCTTCCGGGGCTCATTGCCGTAAATACGGGATTGTTATTTTGTGATATACTTACTGGGTTGCTTAGATGATCGGTACCGGTAAGTACGAAATCAAAATCACCACTACCTCCATTGGGTATTATGGTAATTATACCATCGGCATCATTACAAGTAGATTCGGTACTGAAACCTCCAGAAGCTGAGAGAAATTCGTAGACGACCGCAGTGCCTTGACTGGTACAACCGTTAGCATCTATAACATCAACAATGTAATTGCCCGGGGTACCTACGGTAAAGGTATATTCCCAGTTACCAGCATTCAATACCCCAAACTGGGTATCACCGCCCAAGGTAAATCTTGGGGTAGCGACTGTTGCTGGTACACTAACGATAATATCAAAAGAAGGCGATGCAACGGCGCATTGGTTGCCGACCACAAAAGTCGGTATCGGCAATGCGGGATCCAAAGTAATGATCTCTGCAATCGCAAACGAAGTACAACCTAGGTTGTCGCTTACATATACATCATAATTTCCGGCAGGGCCAAAAAAGGTGGTGGCAGGTGTAAAATCACCTGGTGTCGGGGGTGTACCTACCGACATAAAGGCGAAGGTATAGGGACCGCCAGCACCGCCGTTCCCTTGTACGGTAATCGAACCATCAGCGGTACAATTAGCCGGTGTCAAGGTCAAAATATCTATGGATGGTAGATTCTGTACGATTGTTACAGAAGCCGCATCGGTACAGTTATCGGTAAGGTCGGTCACTATTATCTGATAGTTGCCCGGAAGCGTTTCGTGTGTTCCCGAATGTGTAGGCGATACATTGATTGGCGATTCTAAGGTAATTCGAACCCCTGTATCGGTATTCAATAATTCGACCACCAAATTACTGTTGGGGGCAAAACCATTAATGTCATAGGTAATCTGGCCATTACGGTTAATATCACAATACCCAGCAGTTGTACTAGCGGTAACATCCAAAGTAGATGGACCGGTAACAGGTGGAATCTCCACTAAATAAATACAGCCCGTACCCACATCGGTTACCTCGACCGTATAGGTCACGCCAAACTGCAAACCGTTAAAAGTATGTCTTCTCGGAGGAATATTTGGCGTTACAGGCGCACTCGGATCGTTCTCCAAACGGATCAAGAACGGACCAACACCTCCAAAAATTTCCACCGTATTGCTAAAACCCGTTAAGGTACAAACGGGAATAACGGAGTCGGGAATGACCGTAACCGTTGTCTGGTCCACGGTAACCGAATCGGTATCCCTACAACCAAGGGCATCAATGGTAACAACCGTATAGTTGCCCGGTGCCAAATTGCTAAAGGTCTCACTTGTACTGGCCGTTGGCCCTATTCGTGCGATTTCTGTACCGAACTCATCCTCAAGAATATAGGTGAAGTCCGCAGTACCCCCAGTTACACTGGTAACCTGAACCGTGCCTTCGACCACACTGGCACTACAAACGGCCAATGTGGGCGCTACCGTCGCATCGGGCAGCGGGGTACCATCCAAAGGAATGGTTACCGAAGCAGGTAGGGTCTCACAACCCCTTGAATCACGGACCACATAGGCATAGGTCTGCCCTGCGACCAAGTCCGAAAAAGTGGATTGTGTACCGAAAGTACCACCGTCAAAGCTAATGAGGTAGGCAGGCACACCACTGGTCGCATCAGGGGTTATGGTAACAATACCGTTATTGGTAAGTCCACAACTTGCCGGGGTGACCACTACGGTCGCCGGGTCTATTGATTGTGGTGGGTTCAACGTAATCATTGTTGATACAGCAATACAGCCTTCATTGTCAGATACCCTAAAGATATAGTCACCGGGTACGTTGGTATCATAAAGGAAATTGTTCGAAGTAAAGGGTACGGGGGCTGAAAAACTACCTCCATTATCAATACTCACCTCATAATTCTTGGGGGTGGCATTTGCCAAATATCCTCCGGTAACCAGAACACGTATCTGTCCGTCGGCACCACCACAGGGTATCTCGGTCTCTATGCTCGTATTCACCCTTAACTGTGGGCGCACCGTAATATTGATGTCGTCACTACAGCTATTTCCATCAACTACTTCCAACGTATAGTTACCCGGACTAAGACCAGGGAAGATGGGACTTGCCTGTAAAGGACCGCCGTTTATTCTATATTGGTGTGTACCGATTGCCGCTGACCCCGCTGTTGAGGTCACGACCATGGTTGCTCCCGTACCGGGAACGTAGCAGAAATCGGACGCAGCGGCATCTAAACTAATGGTCGGTGCATCTATTGGTGTAAGATCAAAATTAAATGTATCGGTACATCCTTCGGCATCGGTTACCGAAAGGGTATACGTGCCAGTAACGGAAAGATTACCAAAGGTCGGTCCTGTCTTAGGCCCAACAGTTGTAGCTCCGCCTGGGAATACTAGGGTATAGCGATTATTGCTCCATCCACCTGTAGCATTGGCCACTACCCTGCCCAAATTACCGTTCGCACAGCTCATATCGGTTACAGTACCCGATAAACTCAAAGGCGTAGCAGGTTCTTCGACCGTTATACTGGCGGTATCGGTACAGCCCGTATCGACATCGGTAACCGTAATGGTATAGGTTCCTGCACCCAGAGCGGTAATATCTACCTCTCCCGCATTCTGCGCGGCACTCTCTGCACCTGCATTTATATTATAAGTGTAGTTGTTTGTGAATCCGTCTATAAGAAAAGTGCCCGATCCATCGGTGGCACTGGTACATACTTTGGTATCGCCTCCAGATTTCACCCGTGCCCTGATCGAACTGAGCAATGCTGGGGTAAAGCCCTCGGTATAGGTACAGTTATTCGCATCGGTCACCTGAAAAATATAGGAGGTCGTTGTGCTTAATCCTACAAAGGTATCGCTGGCACCATTGTTAATGGTAACCGGACTAATAATCGAATAATTGGTTATTGCCGCGGTACTGGTTGCGGTAAGCTGTACATCAGAAGTATTCGAAGCACAACTGATGTTGCTCTGTACAAAATCGATATCAGTTGGTGGGTCTACATCCAATATGGTTATGGGTGTAAGCTCTAAACGACATCCACCATCATCTTCTACCATGGGTGTATAGGTACCGGTCACAAGATCGGGGTACGATGTGGTCGCGGTGAAATTAAGGCCATCAATACTGAACACATACCCACTGCCCGAGCCGCCGCTCGCAGCACCAAAATCAATTTGTCCTCCAACGGTTCCACCGAGGCCATCGCAGGTACGATCTGCGATTTTTGTCGCAGATCCCGTAATCACCCCCACATTGGTTACCGTAACCGGAGGAAGCGCCAAAGTACATTCAAAACTACCTTGTTGGTATCTTACCTCAAGATTATTGTAAGTTCCGGCAGGAACCGATATTACAGGGTTGGTATCCCATGGGTCAGCAGCCGCGATACGGAAAGAAAGGTTATACCCATTTGAATTTACTACATTGAAATTAATTTTTGCACCACCGTTTGAACAGCTGCCGTCGATACCAGTGGCGTTTACCGTTGGTGGCGCAAGATCCTCTACATTCGAAGAGGCGGCAATCGTACAACCATTGCTATCGGTTATTACAAAGTCATAGGTTCCGGCAGCGGTTACCGTATATGTCGTACTACCTGTATAAGAAGGACTGGCCGAGCCAGCTCCGTTCACTATAAAGGTATAAGGTGCGGATCCCCCGGTGGTGTTCACTGTGATATCGACATCAGTAATCGTTGCACAACCAAAACTGCTGTTTACTTCGGTCGAGGCATCCAAGGCCGCCAAGCCGTTTCCTATTACTATAGGGTTACCGGCCGTATCAAGATCTTGACGAGGGGGGTCAATGCCGTTTAGGAGATCGCCCGTACATTGCTGTGTCTCTACCTGAACGGTGTACGTACCAAAACCAACCGCTGAAAAAGTATAGGGGTTGTCGGCAATGAACGTTGTAAATTCCTGCGGGATACCACTGGCATCCAACAAGGTATATTTGTAGGGACCGGGAACACCATTGGCGGTGACCGTTACCGAACCTGTATCTCCCGAACATTGCGCATCGGTAAAAGTTACATCGATAGTGATATCTTGCTGTAAAATCTCAATTGGGGCGTAAGGGTATTCACAACCACCCGACACGCCTTGTTGACGGGCTTTGACATTGTAAATGCCAGGGGCCAGGTCTTCAAATGTGGGCAATTGCCATGGACCAAAGCCACTGCCGTTATCTATTGAGTATTCCCAAGCAGGAGAAAGACCTGTAATTTGAATTCTACCAAGGTTACCACAGATAGCGTCCGTTTTAACAAATTGTTGGTTAAGATCGATTTTAGATACCTTGAAGTAATACCATTGCCCGCCATTTACGTTAACACGAAACTCGGCACCGGTAGCTGCAGGGATAGTACTGGCGTCAAGGTTAAAAGTTTGTTGACCCGCCTGCACTTGGTTATAGGTACATCCCGGGCTACCCGCTTCAGGGCAATTATCTTCTAAATTTGGTGTACAGCCGGTCAACTGCTCCCATATTACATTACTGGGCGAACCTTGAAGGGTAATGACCCTATTGTCAAAATCACCACATAAATTAAATCGCGCGACAGTACTACCGTCATTGGTACACTCTACGGTAGTCATCCCGTCACCTTGAATGATGGTGGCGAACATCGGTGCATTGATCGCCCTTATGTTTGTTTTTGATCTGCCAACAGAAGTATTATCAACAGAGACTACCGTCGCATCAGGGGTAGCGTCGTTTGTAGCCGTTTCTAGCATAGAGACCACCTCTGTTAAAAAAGTAAATGTCTTGGTGTTTGCTAAGGCAGTAGTACATACTACCGATAAAGTCAGCAATAGTAGCGCATACAGAATATGCTGTGGTTTTTTAGGAAGCATAGGTTAAGTCGAATTGGGTAAGAACACCTTGGTTTGGGAACCGCACTATTCTTCAGTGTAATTATTTAAACTTATAAATTCTTGTTATATTTAGTCGCTAAAGGTTTACCTTATATCATTACAATTAACGACCGATTATGAAAAATAGTGTACTACTTGCTTGCTTATTCGTTGTAATGCTAAATCAATCTTGCGCACAAGATGTTGAAAATAAAGCTATTACACCCGATAAGGTGCCTTTTTCACCACAATTACTGATCGATGAAATGCAGATTCCGTGGGGTATGGTGTTCTTGCCCGATGGCAGTATGCTGGTCACCGAAAGATCGGGGACGCTCGTACATTTTAAAGATGGCAAAAAGACCACGGTTGCCAATGTGCCCGAGGTTTATGAAAGAGGACAAGGTGGGCTATTGGATATTGAACTGCACCCGGACTATGAAAACAATGGTTGGGTCTATATTTCGTACGTTTCTTCCGAAGGAGAGGAAAAAGGAGGAAATACCGCTTTAATACGTGCAAAATTAGTTGACAATTCACTGATTGACAATGAATTATTGTACAAAGCCTCACCCAATACTACAAAGGGGCAGCATTTTGGTTCACGTATTGAGTTCGACAACAACGGCTATCTTTATCTATCAATCGGAGAACGGGGGGCACGTGATGAAAATCCGCAGGATATTACCCGTGACGGAGGCAAGATCTATCGCTTTTTCGATGATGGAAGAATTCCCGAAGACAACCCCTTTGTAGGAACGGATGGTGCCAAAACGGCGATTTACAGTTACGGACATAGAAACCCACAGGGCATGGTCAAACACCCTGAAACCGGTGAAATTTGGAATCATGAACATGGTCCAAAGGGCGGCGATGAGATCAATATCGTAAAAGCCGGTGCAAACTACGGTTGGCCGGTCATCACTTATGGCATCAACTACAGCGGCACCCCCATTACCGATATTACCGAAAAGGAGGGTATGGAGCAACCAATCCACCATTGGACGCCCTCTATTGCGCCGAGCGGCATGACCTTTATCACCACCGATACTTATGGCAGTGACTGGAACGGAAGCCTGCTCGTTGGATCTCTGGTATTTCAATATCTAGAACGTTTGGAAATGGACGGTACAAAGGTAGTCAGCCAAGAAAAACTGATGGTCGATATCGGTCGTGTACGTGATGTAAAGGAAGGTCCCGATGGCTTGATCTATGTGGCCGTTGAGGGTAAGGGGGTTTATAAGTTAGTGCCAGCCCCCTAGCCCCCAAAGGGGGAATAAAAAGGTCGGATGTCAGGTCGAGGTTTGTCAGGTCGAGCGCAGTCGAGACCTCACTTAATAGACAAATAGGTCTCGACTGCGCTCGACCTGACATCCCGCATAAAATAAAACTGATCCTGTAGCAAAAATTCATGAAACTCTACTACGTCTATATCCTACTATGTTCTGATGGCCTAACCTACACAGGTTTCACAAATAATATCTCACGGAGGCTTGAAGAACATCAACAAGGCAGAAGTAAAAGTAGTTTCACTTACAAAAGAAGACCTGTTGAGCTAATCTTTTGTCAAGAGTTCAATGATGCCGAACAAGCAATTTACTTTGAAAAGAAAATTAAAAAATGGAGCGGAAAAAAGAAACTGGCTTTGGCCAATGAAGACTTTGACCTACTTCAGATACTGGCAGAATGTAGAAATAGTACGCATTCTGATTTTAAACCTTAATTGTTACGTGAATAACAAAGAATATTTTGTTAATTTTTCTAAATGTCCGGTCGAGCGCAGTCGAGACCTTAGTTGTCGTGAACAAGGAGGTCTCGACTGCGCTCGACCGGACAAATCAATAAAAAACTCATGAAAATACTGATTCTATTATACCTTACGGCCGTTACAGGTCTTTCATTAGCGCTCTTTCAAGACCCCGTGCTTGAAGAAAGCATGCAACGAGGTAGCGAAATATATGACGATTTTTGTGTTACCTGCCATTTGGGACAAGGTGAAGGGGTTGCGCATACGTTCCCTCCTTTGGCGAAATCCGATTATTTGATGAACAATCGTGAGGCAAGTATCCGAGGTATCAAATATGGCCAAAGCGGCGAACTTATTGTCAATGGCGTTACCTATAACAGCGTAATGGCCCGTATGGGCCTTGAAGATGAAGAAATTGCCGATGTAATGAACTTTATTCTGAATTCTTGGGGGAATTCTTCTGAAGAAATGGTTACCCCAAAAGAAGTGGAGGCGATTCAAAAGAAGTAAAACAACATTACACACCCAACGAACAGATTACCTCGTCGCAAAAGCTCCTCGTAAAACCGTCTTTTTGCGAAAAGCCATATGAAGGTTTCAGCATCTAAAAAACTTCGGCAACGAAGCCTGCCCGCCTAATGGAGGGCAAGCTGTTTACCGAATGCTCGAAAACATCAATTTATACACCTGCTTAAATAAAACATTCAATCCAATAATTTCAACAACTAAAAAATTTCGGCGACGAAGAAGAAAGCTGTTGAAATCGTGTACCAAGGTGACAAATCGCTTCGCTGCGCTCGCGAAAACATGAGGTCAACTATCCAGCATCCAAAGCCTTTTTTACCGAACCGTGTTCTTTGAGCAGTTTTTCGGCGGGGGCATAATCAATTCCCAATCCCTCCATAACATACCGAACGCCACGATCCACTAATTTATCGTTGCTCAATTGCATATTGACCATCTTGTTTCCTTTAACCCGGCCGATTTTTATCATTAGCGCTGTAGAGATCATGTTCAGCACCAACTTTTGCGAAGTTCCGCTTTTCATGCGAGTACTTCCTGTGACAAATTCAGGCCCTACATTTATTTCAATAGCAATATCCGCCTCTTGCGGTAAGGGAGAGCCTGGGTTGTTTGTAATGCCTGCGGTCAATATTCCGTTTGCCTTGGCATCCTTGATACCCCCAATCACATAAGGGGTTGTACCCGAGGCCGCAATACCTACCAGAACATCATTGGCGTTTATATTGTGCTGCATCAAATCTTTCCAAGCCTGTTGTTTATCATCTTCGGCATGTTCCACCGATTTTCTAATGGCGGTATCACCACCGGCAATGATACCAACGACCCGCTCATGTGGCATACCGTAGGTAGGTGGTATTTCGGAAGCATCTAAAATACCCAGCCTGCCACTGGTGCCCGCACCAATATAAAAGAGACGTCCTCCTGTATCGAAA
Source organism: Bacteroidota bacterium (assembly GCA_024278565.1). Classification (GTDB taxonomy): domain Bacteria; phylum Bacteroidota; class Bacteroidia; order Flavobacteriales; family Flavobacteriaceae; genus Maribacter_C. Next base: position 4,297 of record JAJRSY010000198.1, on the reverse strand, counting down.
CGCTCAGCGAGCGCATTGACCAATTTTGTGATCTGGGGAATGACCAAAGCAACGGCATCGGCTACCTTTTTGTCCTCTTCGTTCATTTTTTGTAAGATGGATGCGGTATCCAATTGCTCCAAATTATTGTGATTCGAAGGGGTTTCGGTGATTTTGGTATAACTCATAGTGTGATTTTGGTTTATAAAATACTGTTTACCCGCCTGCCGGGCCAGACAGGTATCTAACAGCAACCTGTACTGAGCCTTTCGGCTTCGCTCAAGACGGGGTGCAATCAAAGTAAACGGTCTTTTATATTTTACCTGCCGGCAGGTAGGGCAACGTTATAAAAGGTAAATGTCGTTGTTTTTAAACGAATCTAAAAGTATATTTTTAGGATCCAACTCTGTTATCATGGTATCTATTGCATTGATATCACAGGTTTTGTAGCGATGCTGCGAATTCAATTTTTCTGAAATCGACAAAAGCACGGTTTTTTTAGAAGATTTGATCACCGCTTTTTTTAGCTGAACGATATCCCAATCAAATTCGGTCAAACCATATACGGCATCCACATAACCAGTACCTATAAAACTAAAATCGACCTTGATCTCTGAAAGGTTGTGTATGACATTTGCCCCAACCGCTATTTGAGACTCCTTTGAAATACGCCCTCCAATGAATATAACCGTAAGGTTTGGTTTTAATGACAAGACCATGGCTACCGGAAGGCTCAAGGTAAAACAGGTCAGTTCCAGATTTTGGGGAACCAAGCGGGCCAATTCCAAACAGGTGGTACCCCCATCAATAAAAACCACTCCCCCATCTTTTAACAGGGTAAGTGCCTTTTCTGCGATTTTAATCTTTTGATCAAGTGCATAAATATTGGTGTTTCTCGCACTATTGGTTGTGAAACCCAAAGAAATTGCCCCTCCGTGTACCTTTCTAAGCTTTTGATCGGCATCGAGTTCTTTTACATCCCTTCTAACGGTATCGATCGAAACGTCCAACGTTTCAGCAATATCGGTCAATAAAATTCTATTGTGGAGTTCCACTTCGCTCAATATCGTCTGCTGACGCTCTTCTTTTAACATATAGTCACCTCTGATAAACTTAAAAATACATACGAACAACAAAGATACTAAATTAATCAATATGCTGTTTTTTACCGCTTAATAATCTAAAAATCATCTAAATTTCTTAATAAAAGCATAAAACAGCAAATTATATTGCATAAAACAGCAAGTTGTTGTTTTATTGTATACATTTGCCTGCTTACATTATCCAATAACAAATAGCATTATATGAAAACGGTCGTAAAAAAAGTTGGAACGGATATTAGCCACAGACCTGTCGGCCAATTTGAAAAAACCCGTTATGAAAAAATACACAATGTGATTTTTTCAAATTCCAATGAGGGATCGATCAAGGTTGCTCAAGAGATAGCAGATCTCATTAAGAAAAAACGTTCTAAAAATAGGAAATGTGTATTGGGCCTGGCAACAGGTTCTTCTCCAATAAAGGTATATGCCGAATTGGTCAGAATGCATAAAGAAGAGGGCTTGAGCTTTGCCAACGTGGTCACTTTCAATCTTGATGAATATTTACCAATGGACAAAGATAATATGCAAAGTTATTACTATTTCATGCATGAACATTTGTTCAACCATATTGATATACCACCAGAAAATATCAATGTACCTGATGGTATGGTATCGAATGAAAAGCTAATTGAATACTGCCTGTCGTATGAAAAAAAAATAAAAAAGTTCGGCGGACTCGATTTTCAGTTATTGGGAATAGGAAGAACGGGGCATATTGGTTTCAACGAACCAGGTTCACATTACAACTCGGGCACCAGGGTTATTATCTTAGATCATATTACACGGGTTGATGCTGCCCCTTCATTCTTGGGCATAGACCATGTACCTAGAAAAGCGATTACAATGGGTATCGCCACTGTACGAAGTGCAAAACGGATCGTATTGCTTGGTTGGGGTGAAAACAAGGCCGAAGTACTAAAAAAAACCATTGAAGGTGAGATTTCGTCACAGGTTCCCGCCACTTATTTACAGCAGCACAAAAACTGCACCTTTGTTTTAGATACTGGTGCCGGAAGCGAATTGACCCGAAACAAAACACCTTGGTTGGTGGATTCGTGCGATTGGACGAAAGAGCTTACCGCCAAAGCTATTGTTTGGCTTTGTGGAATAACAAATAAAACCATTTTGAGCCTGACCGATAAAGATTACAATGACAATGGTATGGCCGATCTGCTGACGCTGGAAGATTCGTACGATCTCAATATAAAAATGTTCAACCGATTGCAACATACCATTACCGGTTGGCCAGGCGGAAAACCCAATGCCGATGACACCAACAGACCAGAACGTGCAACCCCCGTTAAAAAGAGGGTGATTATTTTCAGCCCACACCCCGATGATGATGTTATTTCAATGGGAGGAACGTTCGACAGACTGGTAGAGCAGGGCCATGAAGTACATATTGTTTACCAGACTTCAGGTAACATTGCCGTATCAGATGCAGACGCCAGAAAATACGCCGAAATATCAAAAAGAATACATCTTTCTGAAAAAGCACAAAAAATTATCGACTACATACACCAAAAGAAAGCAGGCGGTGTTGATTCAGAAGAGGTGCGTCAATTAAAAGGCAACATACGAAGGAGTGAATCGTATGCCGCAACCAGACATATGGGACTCGATGATTCTTTTGTTCATTTTTTAGATCTTCCCTTCTATGAGACAGGTACCATCAAAAAAAATAGTCTGTCTGAAGAAGATATTAAGATAATGATGAACATCATCAAAAAAATCAAGCCCCACCAAATATTCGCTGCTGGGGATCTCGCCGACCCACATGGCACGCACAAAGTTTGCCTTGATGCTGTTTTCGAAGCCTTGAAAAAATTAAAAGCAGAACCATTTATGAAAGACTGCTGGCTATGGCTGTATAGGGGAGCTTGGCACGAATGGGATATCAATGAAATAGAAATGGCCGTACCCATGAGTCCCGGTCAGGTACTTAAAAAACGCTATGCAATATTTTGCCACCAATCACAAAAAGACGGAGTCATGTTCCAGGGGGATGATTCACGGGAATTTTGGATGCGTGCCGAAGAGCGCAATAGGGATACCGCTAAAAAATACAATGCTCTGGGTCTTTCAGATTACGCTGCCATGGAAGCATTTGTCCGTCATGAGTTTTAATAATCGTGCTTAATAAAAACAAAAGACCAATTTTTAGTTAATTAGCCCGCTTAGGCTTTTTTTAGGTACCCAATGATAAAAAATAGTGCCTTCTTCTTTTGACCATCACTTCCTGTGGAATCTTCAAACCAAGAATTCCACAACCAAAAACAGAGTTTCGTGGCTTTTGGGTAGCGACGGTAGTAAATATCGACTGGCCAAAAAACGGAAATGACAGTGCAGAAAAACAAAAAACCGATTATCTTGAAATTCTCGATTTCTACCAAGAATTGAACTTTAATGCCGCCATAGTACAGATCCGTGCTGCCGGTGATGCCTTTTATGGTTCAGCTTACGCACCTTGGCCTCGGTTTTTAACAGGGTCCGAAGGCAAAACCATCAAGGCAAAAGAAGACCTTTTATCATGGATGATCGAAGAGGCACACAAAAGAGGTATGGAGTTTCACGCATGGATCAACCCCTATCGGGCCACTTTTGACCTGAAAACCGATGTTCTCAGCCCGGCACACGATTTCAACATCCACCCTGAATGGATACTCAAATACGGCAAAAAGCATTACTACGACCCTGGCTTGCCCGAAGTTCGACAACGATTAGTGTCCATCGTTGACGAATTGGTATCGGCATACGATATCAATGCCGTTCATTTTGATGATTATTCCTACCCCTACACCATAAAAAAAAGATGAGGTTTTTCAGGACTCTCTCAGTTATTCATACCATGGGTTGCCCAACCAATCATTGACCGATTGGCGACACAGTAATGTAGATTCACTTATCAAGAATATGCACGAGACCATAAAAACAGAAAATGGGTAGAATACACTTATTGAGTCCACTCCGAAAACAGAAAAAATCAAAAAAGTTTCTTTTGGCGATATTTTCATTTTTTTCAATTAGCTGATGCTCAGGCATCACCGAATTTCAAAAAAAGATAATCTCATCGTAACTAATCAGTATGCCCTTTCTAGCTAATAAAATGCCATAAGAGTCTTGTTTTCAAAGCATTGAGCTGGCGTTTTTTGAAATTTTGATTTTAGTCCGAAAACTTTAACAAAATTTTAATTTTGCTGATATTCAATCACTTA
>JAJRSY010000197.1 GCA_024278565.1 Bacteroidota bacterium | reverse complement strand
GAGTTGTTTTCTGAATATAGTTGACATGTGTGATCGGTTACATGCTGGTATATTCAGTACGGTGATTTAAGATTTTAACCAATCCCATAGATCTACCAATTTTGGGCAATCAATGTTACTCGATAAATTGTTCTATATTTGTATGCAATTGATCCTTAATTGCCATGAAAGCTCACCTCGCTAAAATTGTTGGAGAAGGCCTCACTTACGATGACGTACTCCTGATTCCCGCCTTTTCCGAAGTGCTTCCAAGAGAAGTGAACATTCAAACAAAATTCACACGAAACATTACGATCAACGTGCCAATCGTATCTGCGGCCATGGATACGGTTACCGAATCGAAAATGGCCATTGCCATGGCACAGGAGGGCGGTATCGGTGTCTTGCACAAGAACATGACCATTGACCAACAGGCAATGAAGGTCAGAAAGGTAAAACGTGCCGAAAGTGGTATGATCATGGATCCCGTTACACTGCCACTGAATTCGGTCGTGAGCGATGCCAAGGCCAATATGAAGGAATACGGTATTGGCGGAATTCCCATTGTTGACGATTTGGGAAAATTGCTCGGTATCGTTACCAACAGGGATCTGCGTTTTGAAAAAAACAACGATAGGCCCATTGCCGAGGTAATGACCTCAAAGAATTTGGTCACCGTAAGTGAAGGTACTTCGCTCGAACAGGCCGAGGATATTCTACAGGAACACAAGATCGAGAAACTGCCCGTGGTGGACAAGGATTATAAATTGGTCGGACTCATCACTTTTAGGGATATTACCAAATTGACCCAGAAGCCGATGGCAAATAAAGACGAATTTGGCAGGTTGCGCGTTGCCGCTGCCTTGGGGGTTACGTTAGATGCGGTCGATAGGGCCGGGGCACTGGTCGATGCTGGGGTCGATGCGGTAGTTATAGACACGGCGCACGGGCATACCAAAAATGTGGTGGATGTACTGAAAAAGGTTAAAAACAAGTTTCGGAAGTTAGATGTGATCGTTGGTAACATCGCAACAGGTGAAGCAGCAAAATATTTGGTGGCCGCCGGTGCCGATGCCGTAAAAGTAGGTATAGGCCCTGGCTCAATATGTACAACAAGAATCATTGCCGGAGTTGGTTTTCCCCAGTTTTCGGCAGTGTTGGAAGTTGCTGCCGCCATAAAGAGCAGTGGTGTGCCGGTAATCGCGGATGGTGGAATTCGCTATACAGGTGATATTCCCAAAGCAATAGCAGCCGGTGCAGATACCGTAATGCTCGGCTCGCTCTTGGCGGGTACGAAAGAATCGCCCGGAGAGACCATTATCTATGAGGGAAGAAAATTCAAATCGTACCGGGGCATGGGCTCTGTCGAGGCGATGAAGCAGGGGTCAAAAGACCGGTATTTTCAAGATGTGGAAGACGATATCAAAAAATTAGTGCCAGAAGGCATCGTAGGGCGTGTACCTTATAAGGGCGATCTCTATGAAAGTATTCACCAGTTTGTGGGTGGCCTCCGTGCCGGAATGGGGTATTGCGGAGCAAAAGATATTGCCAACCTACAAGAAACAGGGCGATTTGTGAAAATTACGGCGAGCGGTATCAACGAGAGCCACCCACATGATGTGACCATTACCAAAGAGTCACCGAATTATAGTAGGTAATACTACACTTTTTCTTATGGATTATAACAATAAAGCTAACGACTATTTTAATCACGAACGCCCTGAAATGATGGCGTTCTTACCGAAAGAATGCAAAACATTATTGGATGTAGGCTGCGGTGAAGGCACCTTTGCGGTTCAGATTAAGAATAAACTTGGTTTGGAAGCTTGGGGAATTGAGCTGATGGAAGAACCTGGAAGGGAAGCTCAGAAAAGGCTAGATAAGGTTTTTATGGGGCCCTGTGAAGATTATCTTGAAGATTTACCCGATAATTATTTTGATGTCATCTACTGCAATGATGTTTTAGAGCATCTGGTCGATCCCTATACAGCACTTTCAATTCTCAAAGAAAAGCTATCTGAAAAGGGTGTGGTAATAAGCTCTATACCCAATATTAGATATCACAGTGCATTTAAGAAAATCATTTTACAAAAGAATTGGGAGTACGAAGAGCACGGTATCTTTGATAAAACACATATGCGTTTTTTTACCAAAAAGAGTATTGTCAAAATGTATACAGATCTTGGGTATACAATTGTGAGTCATGTAGGTATTAATAGAACCAGATCTTTAAAACCCTATCTATACAACATTCCCTTCTTCTTTACGGCTATGGATATGTTTTATCTTCAATACGCAACTGTAGCAAGGAAGTAAGATACTACAAATAGCTACTTTCCCTCTCCACTATATGTTTTCCAATCTTTTTCCTTATAGATGTCATCGCCAAAATATTTGGCGATATTCAAAAAAGGACCTGGTTTTTGGTAACCGGGCACGGGTGAGAGCATGTTCATTTCCTCATCTAAGAATACGGTGGTCGGGTAACTCATTCTTCCCTGCATTAAAGAGGCAGCCAATTCATGGTACCCTTTTCTTCCTGAGGGTACGAATTTATAGGTCTTTCCTTTGTACTCGATGGGCTCTTTTCCCTCCCCATCCATTTTCACCATATAGAAGTTCTTCTCCATATAGGCAGCTACCTCTTCGTTCTGAAAGGTGTCCTTATCCATCTTTTTGCACCATCCGCACCAATCGGTGTATATATCGACGAATACTTTTTTAGGGTTTTTATCGGTTTCGGCAAGTTTTGTGGTTTCATTCCAAGAGAGCCAATTGACCTCTTGTGCATTTGCAGAAAGGTAGAGCATCCCTAAAAAAAGAAAAAAAACGGTTTTTATGTGGATCGGGGCGAATAGTTTCATTGTTGATTATTTTATGGGATTAGTCCAATAACTATACCAAAACTAACGAAAATCCCCGTTCTTTATTTTACTTGGGCCTTTGCCTTTTTTGGGGCGAACAGGTCTTTGACATCAACTTGGTTCTTGATGAGGTCATCGAAGTTTTCACGCTCACGGATCAAGACGGCCCTACCTTGGTGCCATAGTACTTCTGGAGGTCGAAATCTTGAATTGTAATTGCTGGCCATGGTAAAGCAATAGGCCCCTGCATTTTTAAAGCAAAGAATATCTCCTTCCGAGATTTCATTGATCCTACGGTTACTGGCAAAAGTGTCTGTCTCACAGATATAGCCGACGACCGAATAATAGCGTTCTCTGCCTTTTGAGTTTGATATATTGATAATGGAATGCGATGCACCATAGAGCATAGGGCGTATCAAATGGTTGAAACCAGAATCGATACTTGCAAAAACGGTTGAGGTGGTTTGTTTTACGACATTTACCTTGGCGAGGAAATACCCGGCCTCACTTACCAGAAATTTGCCCGGTTCAAAGGCCAGTGTAAGTTCTTTGCCATATTCCTTACAGAACCCATTGAACCGGGAAGTTAATTTTTTGCCCAGTTCTTCTACATTGGTTTCTATATCGCCTTCTTTATAAGGTACTTTAAAACCACTGCCAAAGTCTATGAAATCAAGATTTTTGAAATTTTTGGCGGTTTCGAACAGTATTTCAGAGGCGTAGAGAAAAACATCGATATCCAATATATCACTTCCGGTGTGCATATGTATACCATTGATGTTCATTTTGGTCAGATCTACAATGCGCATCAAATGCGGAATCTGGTGAATGCTGATTCCGAATTTAGAATCGATATGACCTACCGAAATATTCGAGTTTCCACCGGCCATTACATGCGGGTTTATACGAATACATACGGGTATATCAGGGTGCCTGCTTCCAAACTGCTCTAAGATCGAAAGGTTGTCAATGTTGATACGAACCCCTAGTTGTGCGGCTTCCTCAATTTCCTCCAAAGAAACCCCATTGGGTGTAAAGATGATATCTTCCGGTTTGAAACCCGCCACAAGGCCCAGTTGTACTTCTTGGATCGAAACCGTGTCAAGACCACTGCCAAGGCTGTTCACCAATTTTAATATGGCCAGGTTCGAAAGTGCTTTGGCCGCATAGTTTAATTTCAATTTCTTGACCCCGTTAAAGGCCTTGGTCAATCTTGCGAACTGTGAAACAATCTTTTCGGAGTCGTAGACATAAACAGGGTCTCCGTAGGTTTTTGCAATATGCAACAAATCGGCGTTCTTCATATCAGTCTTATTGATTTAAGACAAAGCTAACGCACTCAGTTGGTATCGCAAAAAAAAAAACGCATCAATTATTAAATTACAACAAATTGTTGTAATTATAACAATTTGATTTTAGGTTTTGTTTGGTGATAAGAACCGTGAATTGTATTTTTAAACGAGTTCTAAAAAATATTCACATGATATTGCCAATGTTGCCCTTACCTACGGTGTTTTATCCGGGAGATACCGTTCCGCTTCATATTTTTGAAGACCGCTACATACAGTTGGTTCATGATTGCCGTGATGAGGCGGTTACTTTTGGCATTCCCGTATATACTGATAACACCGTAGTTTATGGTACTGAAGTGCAGTTGGTCGAAATTGTCAACACCTATGAAGGTGGGGTGATGGATATTACCTGTGTTGCCCGACAGGTTTTTAAGGTCGTTACTTTTGACCCCCACATGGAGGGCAAATTATATGCTGGTGGACAGGTTGAGTTTTTAGACAACGTGGACGATGGTACCGAAGCGGTCAAAAAGGAAGTCTTGAATGGATTGAAGGAACTGTACCGTATTATGGAGCTTTCTTTCACCCCAATACCTCTTAAAAAATTCAACAGTTATGTTTTGGCACATAAAATGGGACTCTCATTTCAACAAGAGTATGATTTATTGCAACTGGCCAAAGAAAGCGAGCGCCTGTCGTTTATAAACAATCATTTGATAATCACCATAGGGGTCTTTCAGGGAGTAGATCGTACTAAAAAAAGTATAAAGATCAATGGTGATTTCAAGAACTTTGACCCATTGGATTTTGAGGGTTTTCACATTGAATAAGACCAGAAACGAAAGATTGAACAGAACCAGCGGTAACAAGCTTGGCGAGGAGTATATGATCGAATATTGCTTTCATGTGTGAAAGTGCTAAAAAAAGCATGGCTCTTGCAATGGTTACAGCAATGGGTAATTGCTTATTGAAATGCAGTAATAAGCTGTATGTTTAAGAATTTGCAACAACAAAATACCAGTTGATTCAAGATGAGTTCACTATAGAAGATCATTTCCGATTATCTTATTCATTTTCTCTTTAAGTTTTAAAATATGGTATTCTTTTTTTAGTTCGTGCAAACAATCGATACACAAACAATTCGAGTGCTTGAGATTAATAAACAATGTTTCTTCTTCAGACAGCCGTAATATTGAGCATTGGCATAATAGTATAGAACCAATTTTACATTCAAAAATGGCATTACATCTGCTACATGGTATTTCTTCATGTTTAGGCATAATTATCACATATACTCATGACACATGAAAAATCGGGTTTTCATGTGTCATGAATATACCTTAACGGGTTTTTTGTTATTATCTATGGCAACCAATGTAAATATACCAGAAATCACCTTTTCTCTTTTTTCAGAATACATTTCCTCTACAAAAACATCAACACCCACTTTTAAACTTGAGTTGCCGAGGTGAATCACTTTTCCTATCAGCTCTATGATTGTACCGTGCGGAACCGGCTTTTTGAAATCTATACGCTCTGATGAAACTGTTACCATTTTTAACCTACTGAAACGGGTGGCGGTCATAAAAGCGACCTCGTCCATCAATTGCATGGCCATACCACCAAAAAGTGTGTCATAATGGTTGGTTGTATTTGGGAATACCGCTTTAAAAATTCGGGTTTCAGCTTGTTCTATTTTTTTTTTCAATGTTCTCATGACTAAATTTATTTAATCTCTTTGGGTTTAATTCCCCGCTTGCCTCGTTTTTTGGAGGAAAGTTTGAAAACGGATGGTTTTCATCCAATCAAAAAACTATCTTCTGCTAAATGCCTCGTGGGCCTGCCTGTCCGGCAGGCAGGCTTGCTCCGAGGATTATTTACTCTAAAAAATTTCCCGTAACTCGCTTTGGGTTTCTGATTCATCTTTCTTTGGAAGATGTCGTAACCGCTTTTTTGCAGTTAAGGGTGAGGTGGAATATAATTCTGGCCATTAGAACCGCTTTTGGGTCTGAAGCCAAAATGAAACCGTTTCTTTCTCGCCGTCATGGTAGGAAATACCCGTATGTCTAGCCTGTCAATAAATCTTTTTTGAAATGACCTGTGAGGGTTTTTCGACCTCAGAGGGTATAGTTCTCAAACTATTTAGAAACAGTTTCCCGAATTGTTTTGGCCGCTTCTACCATACGGATCAAAGCTTTTTTTGTTTCATCCCATCCTCTGGTCTTGAGACCGCAATCAGGATTCACCCATATTTGTCTTGCATCTAAAACGTCGGAAGCTTTTTTGAGCAATGCGGTCATTTCTTTCCTCGTTGGTACCCTTGGCGAATGAATGTCATATACCCCAGGCCCTATTTCGTTCGGGTAGTTAAAATTCGAAAAAGCATCCAATAGCTCCATTTGAGAACGAGAGGTCTCAATAGTGATGACATCAGCATCCATATCCGCAATGTTCGTGATGATCTCATTGAATTCAGAATAGCACATATGGGTGTGGATCTGTGTTTCATCTTTTACGGGAGATGCACTTATTCTAAATGCTTTTACCGACCATTCCAAATATTTTTTCCAGTCAGATTTTCTTAGTGGCAGTCCTTCCCTGATTGCAGGTTCATCTATTTGAATGATCTTGATTCCCGCATTCTCAAGATCGGTTACCTCATCCCTTATTGCAAGTGCAATTTGATTGGCCGTTGTTTCCCGTGGCTGGTCATTTCGTACAAATGACCATTGCAATATCGTTATTGGTCCCGTAAGCATCCCTTTTACGGGTTTGCTTGTCAACGACTGGGCATAGGTAGACCACTTTACCGTCATCGGTCTTGTTCTTTCGACATCACCAAAAATAATAGGGGGTTTGACTCCCCTAGAGCCATAACTTTGAACCCATCCGAATTGGGTAAAAGCAATCCCTTCTAGTTGTTCTCCAAAATACTCCACCATATCGTTACGCTCGAACTCGCCGTGCACCAGAACATCCAAGCCGATACTTTCTTGCCATCGAATCACATTTTCTGTTTCTTCTTTTACGGCCTGTTCGTACTGAAGTAGTGTCAATACCCCTTTTTTTAATTTGGACCTCAATTGGCGAACCTCTTTGGTTTGGGGAAAAGAGCCTATGGTAGTGGTTGGGAACAATGGTAGTCTTATGGCCTCTTCTTGTTTTTTTTGACGTATTTTGAAAGGATTTTGCCTTTTTAAAAATGTATGGTCGATTTCACTTATACGTTCTTTTACTTTTGGCTTGTGGATCAATTTTGATTGGGTCCGACTTAAGATCGATACCTTGTTTTGCCTTAGTTCACTTTCAGCCTCCGAGAACGTATCTTTATTCGATAGCTTTGCGAGACAGGCCACTTCAATGACTTTTTGTTTGGCAAAGGCGAGCCAAATTTTTATTTCATTGGGCAGTGTCTCTTCGTCTTTCTCGTTGTCAAGATCAAAAGGGCTGTGTAAGAGAGAGCAGGAAGTGGCGATAATAACCCTGTCCTCCCCTAATTTTGCAATAGCTTTCGCAATAACTTCAAGTGATTTTGCAAAATCGTTTTTCCAAATATTTCTTCCATCAACAATGCCCAAGGACAGGGAAAGGTTTTTTGGTACAATGTCCAGTAATTCATCCAATTGTTCAGGTGCCCTTACCAAATCAATGTGCAGGGCGTGTACAGGTAGGCTCAATGCAAGTTCCGTATTTTCCCTTAGACCTTCGAAATACGTGGTTATGATAAATTTCAGCTTTGGGAATGATTTTTTTATTTCTAGATAAGCATATTCAAAAGCTTTTTTTTCTTTGTCTGACAGGCCCATTGAAAGAAAAGGTTCGTCGAATTGGATCCACTCAGCCCCCAGACCTTTTAATCTGTCTAAAATTTCAATATAGATTGGGACTATGTTCTTGATCAAATCGATTTTGTCAAATCCAACTTCTTTTTCCTTGCCCAGAAGCAAATATGAAACAGGGCCGATTATTACGGGCTTGGTGTTTATACCCAGTTGTCTGGCTTCTGTGTACTCATTTATGATTTTAGATGAGAAAAGACTGAATTGCTGCCTCTTGTGAAACTCAGGAACGATATAATGGTAGTTGGTGTCAAACCATTTGGTCATTTCCATGGCGGTAATGTCCAAACCATCTTTTTGGTAGCCCCTTGCCATTGCAAAGTAGAGGTCGGTCTCTGTGTTGTTTTTGATTTCGGAAAGTACAGGGGTATATCGTTTCGGAATTGCCCCTACTGTCAATGACATATCAAGTACCTGGTCGTAGAAAGAAAAATCATTGGAAGGAATAAGGGTGATGCCCGCATCTCTTTGGATTTTCCAGTTTGATTGCCGTACTTCTTCGCCTATTTTGAGTAAATCCGATAGTTTTGATTTTCCCGACCAATAGTGCTCGCAGGATTTTTTGAGTTCTCTTTTGCCACCAATTCGCGGGTAGCCCAAAATTTGAGTGATCATTTTTATTGTTTTGAAAATTAAACATTTAAAGCTACTTCGCTACTCAAAATGCTTAAGAAACCAGAAACAATAAAAAGATGATCACAAGGCATAGGTATTCCAAAATGTTTTTGAAAATGCAGCCATAGTAATCAATACTTGATATTGCTTTTTTATCGCGAAAGCATAATCAAAATTGATAAAAGGCAGGTCTCCTGGCTTGTAACATTTTTACCCCCTTCCCGCACACCTACTGGTGGACAGTGGATATATTGGCAAAAACTTTCACGTTACTTTACAGTTGCGCGACAGCTTGTGATTCTCACACAATTCCCTATTAATCAGCGTTAAGCTAAACCTCTATCATATTGACAAATAGTACAAAGAACTTTTTACGGTTGTAAATCTACATATTAATTTTTTGGGAGTTGGTGAAATAAAAATCTTTAGGACTTTTTAACAAGAAAATAATGGTGGTGGTATAGGAAATTACAATTGTTCACCGTTGTTTAATCAAATATCTGGTCAATTGGTCATGGACGGCATTGCAGGTTAGATAGCTGTTAGTCTAATAGCGTACCTGCCTACAGATTTAACCGGAAACTACTGATATTATACACTGTTATCCGATCTGACCGGCAGGCTAGGGTCTTTACAAGCAAAGGCTAAAAATCCTACCGTGCCCGAGGTCGGCGGGTATGGTCCTGGGCGACCGGTTAGAAGAACGGGGAACCGGTACAGGCGATAGGCCGTTAACCTGGTCGGGCCGAAAGTCCGCCCCGTTCTTTTTTGCTTTACCTTAAAGTTATGAACATTTTTATGAATTATGAGCCTGCCATGCCATACGGCAGGTAAACCGGACGGGCAGGTCGGACATCAATGATTAGGCATTGCTAAATTAGTATAGTTTTTGTATCTTGCGAAGAAAAACAAGATGGATTGTCCAAAATGCAAAAGTGAAAAGAAGATTAAAAACGGCATCATAAAGAGCGTTCAGCGATTCAAGTGTAAAATATGTG
>JAJRSY010000196.1 GCA_024278565.1 Bacteroidota bacterium | reverse complement strand
TTTTAAAAATAAAGGCTTGTTATGAGGTATGCGGTGCAAGCGTTGGGTCATCCAAAGAAAAATATCTATGGCGCGGGCATTATTTTGAATGAGTTTAAACCCTCTAAAATCGTAGGGGATTGCATGCTCTTTTAGGTTTTCGTAGAAATCATTCGTCAGTTTGATTTCTGTAGGCCAAAATGTTTGTTGGTTAGGGTCTTGCGGAAACCATAATTCAAATTCTTTAAATATATCGGCATTTACTGCGCGAGAAAGTGTTCCAGCATCACTTTTTTGAGAGTGAAATATTCTAAAGCGACATGCAGCAAGGCGAGATGTTTGTTCCTTAAAACTCGTTAAAGTACCTTTTTTGCCCCCTGTAACGGCGTATCCAAGGTCTTTTAGCATCCCTGTCATAGATGTTTCAACAGGGATAATCGGGGACTGGTTGCGGATGGCATCTGTTTGAATTTTAGACATGAACAGGCGGGGTTTTGCTCCAAATGGCAAGCCCAATACCTTCATTTCTCCATTTTCGTCCTCTATGGGAGTTGCGGAAATAGCAAGTGAGGCATTACCATTTTTTCTATGCCAATCTCTCGTACCTTTCTGGTCACGATAGGGCAAAAAGCATTGGGCAAGCACAGAATGGATGTACCACTTCTCATGACCTAGAGGGTCATGTTCAATTATATCCTGAACGCCTTTAACCCGTTTTTCATCAACGGGGCGGAGTTTGAATTCTGGTAATGGTAATTCGTCTTGCGTCATTCTTTTAGCTCGTTGTCCAATTCTAAAGAAGGATTAAACCTATACTTTTTATCTTTGGCGTTTTTTATAGCCTTTTGAATTGCTTCTTTACTCACTATTCATCCCCTACAATTACTTCATAATCCTGCCCACCATAAAAGATTCCAAGAATGGTTACAATTTGTTGTTTTTCATCGACCTCAAAAGCAGCAACAGCACTTTTATCAAGAGCAAAAATTCTCAAATTTTCTCGGATATCCTCACGATTACGACCACGTATAGGAACATTTTCAAGTTTGTAACAAGCATCCTGTAATTTTTTAACGTATGTAATTGCAACATCAGGAAGCCCTTTATCAAGGGCTATATAATCATAAATACCATCTATATTATTCTCAGCATCAGGAGTAAAAACAACGCTATATTTTTTCATTGTCAAGATTTCCAGTCAGCCGTTTATGTTTTTCCTCAATTCGTCTAAAGACATCGTCTATTGGAACAGGTTGCCCGCTATTAGCTGATTGCTCTAAACGGGTACGAATAGCCTCAAGGCGAGCATCATGCTCATCTTGCTGTCTCTGCCATAAACGCATAGCTGCGCGAATAACCTCGCTTGTTGAACCATATGCACCACCTTTAACTGTATCTTTGATAGACATCAGCATATCGGGCGGTAATGTAATGCTTATCTTTTCTGCTTTTTCAACTATAGACATGGTATCTTTCCTTTTTACTGTTTCTATACCATATTATGGTAGTATGACTTAATCATACCTGACATATTTTAATAAATCAACAATACAATTACCTTAACTTTCCTAGAATAAGTTAATTACATGTCAGCCCTTGACATGGTGTAGCTTTTAAACTACACTATAAGAATGAAGAGATACGAAATTGAACAATACACAAAGGAAAATGGGGAAATCCCATTTTCTGAATGGGCGGACAGTTTAAAAGACCAAACCGCACAGCGAAAAATTATTCAACGTATCAACCGCGCAAGCCTTGGAAACTTTGGCGATTTTAAAAATATCAAAGGCGCAAAAGGTATTTTTGAAATGCGCGAACATTATGGAGCAGGGTATCGTATTTTCTATGGTATTATAGAAAATAAAATTGTTTTATTGTTAGCTGGCTCAATTAAACGAGATCAAAACAAAGCTATCAAACAAGCAAAGGAACATCTTGCTGACTATGAAAGGAGAAAATAACCATGAGTAAAAGTACACCATTCGAAGGACACAAACTAAGCTTTTTACAAGACCCTGAACAAGTAGCTCTTTACCTAGAGGAATCCTATGCAGACGGTGGGGAAGAGCTTTTTCAACTCGCTTTAAGAGATGTTGCAAAAGCCCAAGATGGCGGCGTAAAAGGTGTGGCTGCTGCTGCTGGCCTGAATAGAGAAAACCTATACAGAGCCTTATCAAAAGGCGGGAATCCACAAAGTAAAACCATACAAAAAGTGCTTGGTGCTTTAGGGATTGAAGTGCAAATGCACTTTGTTCCAAAAGTAACAGCATAATTAAAGCCCCTGCGGGGGCTTTTCTTTTACCCGTACCCCTAAAGAATAACCCTAACTATTGTAGAAAACTTAGCGGGTAGTCACCCGTCTTATAATCGTTACTCTGCTTGGGTTAGCGCGGTATTTTATCCGAACCATGCGCAACAAATTACTTTCAAGGCACTAACTTTTATGCTTATATACTCAAAAGTTAGGATTTATCTGCGCCATGCTTGGTGCAATGGTGCAGGCTGCAAGGGGAACTTAGGTTATTGGCAATAAAGCGCGGTACTCCTATTTACCTACTCATGGAAGCCTACGGCCTCATACGTTGATAAGCTCCATTTGGAACACCAGCAAAATAATCATTTAATCTATCTTCTACATGGCACTTACTCCAAACAGCAGCACATTCCAGACCCTTAGATTCTTCCTTTGTAATAGGTATTTCTTCAGCACTATCATATGTTTTGTAAAACTTTCCACTTACAATATCTCGTTTAAAAAATGCGGGATGTTGATCTATATTATCACCAATCTCAATATGCCCAACCTTTTTCCAATCCCTTGATTTTATAGCACGTTCCATAACCCATATTGAAAACATAGGCTTATTAATTTGCGCCTCCTCTATCGTTGTTGCATCAAAAAAAGAGACTAAACCACCTCCAGAAACCACTGCAAGCGCGAATTTACCACTTTCCAGCTCAATTTTTAAAACATTACCTTTTACATTTTTTTTTCTAGTCATCTTTCTGTCCAAATTTCTTCTTATTTTCATTCTGATAAAATTCTTTTTTAGGGTTTTTATCAGATATACTGTTTATTTTATTCCCTGAAGTACCGCCTTGTGATTTTGCACCACCATGAAAATCTATCAATTCTTGTTCTCGCCCACGAATTGCAGAAGAATTTTTAGAGCTTTTATCCAAAACAGCAGGGTCATACCCTTCTTTATTCATATGGTGATTAGAATCACGCTTAATAACATTATCTTTTGGCAACCCGCAACCGCTTGTCTTGCCACAGTATATATCACCTGTTTTAGGATTAGTTTTTGTGTAAGTTTGGTATATTTTTCTTGTTGAATAGCCTGCTTCTGCGTTTGCGCTTCTTGCCACTGTTTTTTTATTAAAGAGCCTTGCAACTTTAGTTTTTGCGCCAACTTTAGCCACAGCCTTTACAGACTGTTTTGTGGCTTGCTTGGCAGAAACTTTAACTACTTGTTTGGCAACTTGGGCACCAGGTGCCCATTTACACCCAGATAACGAAACAGTCACCGTGACTAACAAACACAATAAAAGTCCAAGCCTAAAAAATTTCATACTTTTCCCAAAAACCATGATAAAGATTATAGAAATATAACATAGAAAAAACCCAAATGGAAATTTTACTTTTTATAGAAATAATAACAGATAGTGCCTTTTGGAAATGGTTAACACGACCTTTTAAGGATACGTGTTTTATTCTAAAATCCTTGTTCCAAAGAAGTATTATTCTCTTCGTGATATTCCTTGTCCCCACGCTTCTATTTCCATTTTTATCCCTTATATCCTTACTAAATCTTTATTTTTTTATAGATGACACAGCGTATCAAACCTTTTTTGAAAAAGAACATGCCTATTGGATTGAAACACTTATTTCTGGAGCATATGTGTGGATTGATTTTGGAATAGGGCTTTTTCTTTTATTTATCGTTATCCTCTTTGCAGTAAGAATTGGGGTATATGCTTGTGTATTATTATACAAAGGCTGCCTACACACCCTCCTGCGCAATGGGATCAAAGATGTTCGCAGTATCCTAACATTATGGTCATTTATAACTGGTGTAATATATATAACCTCCTCTTACTTAGAAGCCCCTGATTTGGCTATAGGTTTTGCTTTCATTCTATCTTTATCAGTTATATATCTAAGAATTATCACAACATTTTTTCATACGGGAGAATAACAGGTGGAAAGACAATCACAAAAATCAGCGGCTGGTGCTATATCCAATTTTTTAGATAAAAAAAATGAACCGTCTGCTAATAACATTATTAAAGTATTGAGCTTGCAAAAAGCTGCTCACACAATGGCAAACGATAGGAATTTATCTGAAAAACAAAATTTATCTGAAAAAGAGCAACAAATCATATCTATTTGCCGAAATGATTTTTTTTATGAAAAAAAGAAACTTTTTGAGTTGCATTCTCAGATATCACCAACAAGTTTATCCTTTGATTTATCAGTTATAAAAAACAACATCCAGAACATCGTTAATCTTGCGAAAAGCAAGATGGATAGCAAATGGATACACCACAAATCATACTTATCTTCCATATATAGTGATCTGTTTCAGAAAGAATTTGAACTTTCTAGCTTTAAACGTAAAAATGGTCTTAGTTATACCCCCAAAGAAGCAAGCAAGCTTTCAGATATGTTGTTTGGTGTGCTTGGTGTGCTATTAATTATAGATGTTGCTATTAACGGTTATTTCATTGGAATAGACATGCCTAAAGGAACCGTTTCTGGTTGGGGGTTTAGCACACTAATTGCCATTGCCATTTTGATTTTTAGCGGCGGTGCAGGAATTCAACATAGACAATTGAAAAAGCTGCCAGAAGAACGTAATCTTCTTCTACATTGGGCAATCACCATATTTCTATTATTAGTGTCAATATGCTTAGTTTCATTAGCAACAAATTATAAATTAGCATATGAAGATAACATGAGTGCATATTTTAGCCTTACTAGCTTTATGCCTAATATATATGGGATTATTAACTCTACAGGCGCATTTATTATTTTCGGAGTAGGTTTTATGGAAATATTTTTATCGTTTGTAAAGGGATATACAATATATCCAGACCCTTTCCCAGACTTCAATAGAAGATATAATACTCTTAAAAAGGCTGAAGATGACTACCATGCGTATAAGGAGAAAACGACAATCGAAATACAAAATACCTTAACCGAAGCCCAAGAAGAGATACGCCAAGAAATATCAAAAACTGCAAATATTCAAACAGACTTCAGCAAATATCATGAAAACCGTCGCAATAAAAACAACGATGTTCAAAGTATTAAAAAGAAATATCAATCAATTGCCGATACGTGCATAACCTATTTCAGGGATGAGGTTAGAAGCATTAGAGATAGTAGTACCCCTGATTACTTTGGCGAGTTACCCCAAATTGTAACTGATGGAGAGATAGGGGAAAACGATAATACCGCTTCCTCACCCCAAGGAGATTTATTTGATGTAAAGACGGTTTCTGCCCAATCAACCAAAGAACTGTACGAGCACATGCATAAAATTATTAACAATATGGATGCTGAAATCGGGAAAATTGAACATGGCGTCAGACTTAAACAAACGGGAGGTTAATATGCAAAATTCAGTAAAATATTTTTTTAGTGGCCTTGTAGCGGCGGCTCTTATTTTTGGGGTTTTCATTGCTACACAATTTTTCTTCAGAAAATCATACGATCCTGTTTCCCATTGCCTTGAACCCTCCCCAAAAACAAACCACATTTTTATCATTGATAGAACTGATCCTTGGAAAAAGGATTTGGCTAAATCCTTAGAACAAAAAATTCTCGATAATATTAAAAATGTTAGTCGAGGGGATCGTGTCGTTGTTTATGAACTAACTGGGGATGTAGAACATAGCACTATCTATAAAATCAATACTTGTAGCCCAGGAAAGCTTGGAGATGATGCCTTTCAAAGGCTTAATACAGGTACACATAAAATAAAAGACCAATATTCAAAAGCCTTTGAACAACCTTTAGAACAAGTCATTCTTCAGCTTATCAACGCCAAATCAGAGGGATTTACTCCATTGGCAGAACTCTTAGGAGTGATTGGTATTGATAAAAACTTTCAAGACGCAAACAATAAAATTGTTCATATTTTCTCTGATATGCGACAAAAATCGAGAGATAGTCAATTTGTATTTACTGATATTTCCTATCCCTCTCAAGATAAATTTAAAATTTGGCTTTCCTCAAAGCTCAAAAACAATTTTTCAAATACAGAAGTTTTTGTGCACTACATCCAGATTGCAACCCCTAGTGGCATGAAAATGGATCAACTATACGAATACTGGAAAACTGGTTTTGAAAATTCTGGTGCTAAATTTTCTTGGGAAGCATTAGGGCAATAACACTTAAGCCCCTAAGGGCTAAAGCAAGGGGTGTCAGGGGGAGCGCAGCATCCCCTTTGACGGTGTTGCCGTCAACACACACGTGCCGTAGGCCAGTGTCACTGCTTAGCTATGTGCTAAGCAGTGACACTGGCGAGTTTCTGAATGTCAGCAATTTTTAAAGTACCATTCCATAAAGTGACGTAGACGTGATAGCCGTATTTGCAAGAATGTAGCAACTTGCAGCGTGGCAACCCGCTACCATCTAATCAAAGGGCTTTGCCCTCTTTGCCCCTAACGGGGCAAATTCACCCAAGGTGAAGAGGATACCAAAGCAATTATGG
>JAJRSY010000195.1 GCA_024278565.1 Bacteroidota bacterium | reverse complement strand
TACAACGAACAGCATGGGCATACTTATTTTGTATAGATCTTAAAAGGGAATACATCTAAACTAAGTCCATTTTTTGTAACCTATCATGATATTGGTCATTAAAACATGACTGGAAATTGTTTGATAAAAAAAGAGGGGGAGGGTAATTGAAGTAAACTTTATCAAAGCAATGTTTGCCCTGAAAATTCAGAAAAACAACCTAGGTTTTCTGTGCCCTTTTCTAGGTTATAGAGGTCAGCAGATAACTACATATCGATTTCAATAGATGGTTCTACTACTATCCTGGCCGGCAGGCATGCCACCCGAAAAGCAGGTAGTTTTTCAAGGGGAAATAAAATCTCTCCCGAGGCTTCGGGAGCGCTCGACCTGACAGTATCTATTTGGTAAACTATTGTGACTTACCCTACCACGGTAAAAGATGTTTTTAACGCTGCGTTGGAATCTCCGCCAGCCCATAGATCGAAATTTCCCGGTTCTACTTCCCATTTACCATTGGCGGTGTAAAACTGTAATGCTTCAGGGTTGATCGAAAATGTAATCGTCTTTGTTTCACCTATTTTTAAAGTTGTCTTTTCAAACCCCTTCAGCTCTCTGACCGGGCGAGTTGTACTTCCGATCAAATCCCTGATATACAATTGCACCACTTCTTCGCCATCATATTTTCCGGTATTGGTTACATCTACCGAAGCTTTTATTTCTCCTGTTACCGAAATTTCGTTCTCATCCAAAGTTATCTTTCCATAGTTAAAATCGGTGTAGCTTTTACCATACCCAAAGGGGTACAATGGTGAGTTTTCCACATCGCTATAATGTGACCAGAAGACCATTTTTTTGTCTTCATAAGTTGAAGGTCTTCCTGTATTTTTATAATTATAACATATAGGTGCTTGCCCAACGTTTCTAGGAAAAGACATGGGTAATTTTCCACTGGGGTTATAGTCGCCGTATAAAACTTGCGCTATGACTGCCCGCTTGGGCGCCCAAATGCCAAGCTTCAACAATGGCCGGAATATGCTCATCTGCCCAAGTTATGGCCAATGGGCGCCCATTGTTCAATACCAATACGATATTCTTATTCGCTTTATAAACCTCTTCCAACAATTCTTGTTGCACACCTGGCAGATCTAAATCGGCCCTACTTCTTCCCTCGCCCGTTTGGTAACCATGTTCGCCCAAGACCATAATGACCACATCTGCTTTTATCGCTGCCTCAACAGCTTCGCCGAATTCACTTTTATCGGTAGCATTGATCGTTATTTCATGAATGAACGCGGCCTTGCCAATAACGACATCGGTACCTTTCTTATAGACCAACGTATTTCTTTTATATTGTTTCAGCCCTTCTAAAACGGTTACGGCCTCGGGTCTGCCGATGTTCGCCAACTACCGGCTATCGTTATCATTCGCCAAAGCACCTATCAAGGTAATGTTCAAACCTTGTTTTTTTAAGGGAGGTAATTTGCTTTCCTGACCGGGCACCTTTTCATTTTTAAGGAGTACAATCGATTTTTTTTGCCATACTCAATACGGCATCAATATTTTCTTTACTGCCGATTACCTGTTTCTCTCTTTTTTCATCACAGTACTTATAGGGGTCGTCGAAAAGGCCTAATTCATATTTTATTTTTAAAATTCTATGCGCAGCATCATCGATCAATGCTTCATCGATTTTTCCTTCTTTGACAAGTGCTTCAAGATGTTCGACGTAGACATACGATTCCATATCCATATCTGAACCTACTATTACCGATAATTTAGCGGCTTCTTTATTGTTTTTGGCATAGCCATGCGCCTTCAATTCGCCTATTGATCCCCAATCGGAAACCACAAAACCGCTAAAAGCCCATTCTTTTTTTCAGAATATCCCTTTGTAGAAAGGCATTGCCCGTTGCCGGAATACCGTTAAGCTCATTAAATGCGTTCATAAAAGTTCGTACTCTGGCATCATTGGCTGCTTTAAAAGGAGGCAGAATGATATTGTGCAATGTTGATAGGCTTACATCCACAGTATTATATTCCCTTCCGGCCTCTGCAAAACCATAAGCTGCAAAATGTTTGGCGCAGGCTGCAATGGTGTTTGCTGCAGATAGGTCATCACCTTGAAAACCCTTTACTCGGGCATAGGCTACTTTACTTCCTAAAAATGGGTCTTCTCCGGCCCCCTTCCATAACCCGGCCCCAACGTGCATCTCTAGAAATATCGACCATAGGGGCAAAGGTCCAGTTGATGCCGCTGGCCGCCGCCTCACTTGTGGCTACTTCTGCGGATCTTTTAATGGCCTCAAGATCCCAACTTGCAGCTTCTGCCAAGGGGATCGGGCTTAACGTTTTATAACCATGTATTACATCAAACCCAATAATCAAAGGTATACCCAATCTGGTCTCTTCCACTGCGGTTTTTTGAACGGCTTTTACTTCTTTAACGCCACGAACATTGAGCATTTAACCTACCAGACCAGCTTTAATATGTTCGTGCTTTTTTGTAGCATCACCACCTTTTGACGAGGGACCTGTTACATCCCAGAAACCATTGTACTGGTTCATCTGCCCGATTTTTTCTTTGAGCGTCATTATGCCCAATAAAGAATCGACTTTTTTGTCGATTTTCGTAGAAGCTGTAGTACTCATATTTTCCCGCTTGTTTTGACTATTGATTGTAAGTGTAATCGATAGTGCTACAATTAGCGGTAAGATATTTTTCTTCATCATGAAGTAGTTTAGTGAGTATTTAGTTTTAATTCTATGGTTCTACCACTAATTTAGTGGAAGATTCAGATCAGTTTAAAATGAATGAATGTTAAAAATGCTTTAATGAGAGAATAGAACAGCTATAATTATTTGCATATCAACACATTACATGTTTT
>JAJRSY010000194.1 GCA_024278565.1 Bacteroidota bacterium | reverse complement strand
TTTTTTGAACAGGGCGGCTTTCGATTTTGGCCAAGCGTTCTTTAGGGTACGTGGTTATGATTCGCAGTACGGTAAAGTACTGGTAAACGGCATCACCATGAACAAATTTTACGATGGAAGACCACAATGGAACAATTGGGGAGGGCTCAATGATGCTACTAGAAACCAGCAATTTAGCCACGGTCTACAAGCTTCCGATTATAATTTTGGGGGTATATTGGGCACGACGAATATCGATACTAGACCTACAGGTCTTCGGCCGGGACTGCGATTATCAGCTTCGGCCTCAAATAGAACCTACGGGGGCAGACTAATGGCAACCTATACTTCCGGACTTCAAAAAAACGGTTTGGCATATAGTGTTTCAGCCTCACGAAGATGGGCAAAAGAAGGGTTTATTGATGGTACACTTTACGATGCCTATTCACTGTTCGCAGCTATTGAATATAGGCGAAATAAAAACCACAGTTTTCTTTTTACCGGTATTATGGCATCAAACCGTCGTGGGCGTTCATCAGCGGTAACAGAAGAGGTTTTTGAATTGGTGGGCAGAGGTTACAACCCGTATTGGGGCAAACAAAACGGACAGATCAGAAATTCGAGGGAACGAAAAATAGCAGAACCTATTTTCATGCTGAACCATTTTTATAAATCAGATAAATTCAACCTGAACACCGCTCTTTCCTATCAATTCGGCACCAATGCCAGAAGTAGGTTGGGGTATTACAACGCCCCAAACCCTGACCCTACCTATTACAGATACCTTCCGAGCTTTTATATCAATAGTCCCATAGGCGCCAATTTTGTTAGTGCTGATTTGGCTAGAAGAGGTTTTTTAGAAAACCCGCAATTGAACTGGAGCCAAGTATATCAAGCTAATTCCAATGAAAAGGCGGTTTATGTATTGTATGATGATACCGTAAATGACAAGCAGCTAACTGTAAATACCATAGGAAACGTAAAAGTGAACGAGACCTTAAAAGTTGATTTTGGGCTGACCTATAAAAGCTTTATATCAACTAATTATGCAAAGATATTTGATTTGTTGGGAGCTGTTTTTCATGATGATATTGATCCATTTTCCAATACCTTAAACGATTTGAACGGTGCTGTTTCAAAAGGCACGAATGCTATTTTCAACTACCACTATAATCTAAATGTATCGCGTTTTGATGGTTTTTTGCAGTTTAAGTACACTGGCTCTAAGTGGGATGCCTTCATTTCGGGTAATTATAGGCACACTAATTACCAGCGTGATGGGCGCTTTCTGAACGAGCGTTTTCTTGAAAATTCGTTTGGAAAAAGTGATGCAGTGCCATTTTCCAATTACGGATCCAAAAGTGGGTTTACTTATAAATTTAACGGTAGACATTCGATTATGGTCAACGGAGCGTATCTGACCAAACCACCCGTATTGAAGAATGTTTTTGTTAATCCCAGGGAGAATAACCAGATTGTACCAAACATTAAAAGCGAAAAGGTCAACACCTTAGATGTCAATTATTACCTACGTTTGCCAAAGTTAACAGGAAGGATAACGGGTTTTTATACACGATTTCAAGATGCGACCGAAATCCGTTTTTTCTTTGTTGATTCTGGTGTGGGCTCTGATTTTGTACAAGAGGTCGTTACCGATCTTGATAAGCTGCATATGGGTACCGAAGTAGGTCTTGAATATCAGTTGTCATCTGCGGTAAAGCTCTCGGCTGTTGCCGCAATCGGAAAATATGTTTATGCCAATGACCCTTCGGTATCGATCAATTTTGATACCGAAGGTGCAGAAGAGGACCTAATCGACCCTGAAGGTACTATTGATCTAGGCATCGCCAACATCAAAGGTTATAAATTGGCGCAAGGGCCGCAACAAGCATTTGCATTAGGTTTGAACTACAGAGATCCAAAATATTGGTGGGTGGGCGTAACCGCCAATTATTTGGCAAACAACTATGCGAATATTTCGACAATTACCCGAACTCAAAGTTTTTATCTAGATCCTGAAACGGGAAATTCATTTCCTGATGCGACCGAAGAAAACGTGAACAGGTTGTTAGCCCAAAAACCGTTGGATGATTTTTATTTATTGAATTTGGTAGGGGGCAAGTCATGGTTGAAAAAGGGCAGGTATGTAAGCATTTTTGCCAGTGTCAATAATATGTTTGATGCCGTTTTCAGAACTGGGGGCTATGAACAAAGTAGAAATGGCAATTTCGGACAATTACAAAAAGACAATTTAAGCGGTACACCCTCTTTTGCCCCAAAATATTGGTACGGCTACGGAAGAACGTATTTTTTGAACCTAGCCATCAGTTTTTAATTGAGAGACCTGCAAGGTTTCCAAAACCTTGTAGGTCTAGAAAACGCAAAAATCTATTCTATTATAATGAAAAAACTAAAATCAATTCTTGGTATAATCGGAATGTTGACTTTAATCAATTGTGTGAATGACCGAAACTTTGAAAAGACTCCACCCAATTGTAGTTCAGACATGGTCGCTACTGCCACTTATAATGGGATCAAGGGCCTGTATGTTGATCGAACCGTTCAAATACAAGAAGATCTGGTCATTGAAGGCTATGTGGTATCATCTGATAGGGCCAGAAATTTTTTCAGTACATTGTATTTTCAAGATAGTCCGGTAAACCCTACCGAAGGTTTTCAGATCGAGATCGACCTTAGGGGTTCCCATTTATTCTATTCTGTCGGCACCAAAATATACATCAAGGTCAAAGGCCTGTATTTAGGAAAAAGCAAAGAGGTGTTCAAATTAGGAGGGGCCTTCACCGCTTTCGGTAATATTTCGGTCGG
>JAJRSY010000193.1 GCA_024278565.1 Bacteroidota bacterium | reverse complement strand
TGGCCTGAATTCATTGCTTTGGAAACTCGTTTTGATGCTATTTATACGGTTGAAAACACCGAAGATCTGCGCTTGGTTTTAGAAGATTTGATAGAGAATCAAAAACTGATGGCCGATTCTGAGCACCCAGAGCCATTTGACAAATCACAAATAAAAAGTAGGCAGCGAGTTTTTCAAACCTTCCTTTTAAAAACAAAGGGAAATATAGTGTACAGGTCTGATGTTCAGCAATCAACAGTAGAAATGGTCGAAGCATACAACTCACTCCTTAACCAGTTCGATGTTATTACCAACAATACCCTTGACATAAAAACTCTTTTAGATGAAAAATAAGATTATACCCTTGTTGTTTATGGTGGCATCTGCCCTGGCCATAGCCCAAGAACCCGCTACCAAAGAAGTAAACTTGACATTGGATGCTTGGCACAGGGCAGCTTCGAACGCTGATTTTGAAGCGTATTTCGGACTAATGACAACTGACGGCGTGTTTATTGGCACTGATGCCACCGAAAATTGGCAGAACCAAGATTTCAAAGATTTTTCAAAACCTTATTTTGACAAAGGCAAGGCATGGAGTTTTACCGCCCTTGAGCGAAATATTTATGTGAGCAAGGAAAATAATTACGCATGGTTCGATGAACTTTTAGATACCCAAATGAAACTCTGCCGTGGTTCGGGTGTTTTGAAAAAGGAAGATGGCCAATGGAAAATAGCACACTACGTACTTTCAATCGCCGTACCCAATGAAAATGTGGCTGAACTGATTACATTGAAAAAAGAAAATGACAGTTTATTGACAATTAAATTGAAAAAGAACTGATTTTTACACTCTTTCAGTATCTGTTAAGAAATAAATGGTGCAGAATAGCAGACCGAAATGTATCAGTTACTTCTTAACAGATACTTAAATTCAGTCTGGATCAAAATGCCCTTGTTATTCCTTTTTTTCAGCTGCCGACGGGTTCTTTCTAGAAGAAAGTGCCTGTTTGCTCAAACTGGCCAAATTAAAATTAGGAGCGAGCTTTAAGGCTTCATCGATCAATGTTAAAGCTGCATCTATATTATTTTTATCCCTCTTGTACTGCATAAGCCCTTTTAGGTGCAAAAAAGCCGCTTTCAGAGACACTTCATACGGTTGCTGCCTTTCATAAAATGCATATTTCATATCATCTTTGGCATTTGAAACACCATATTCAATATTGGTCGAGGCCCCGGTATTATCACCGGTCTGTATTTTTAGATCAGCGAGTTCATACGCTAAAAAGGCATTGGGCGTTCTTTTGTACAACACCTCAAATTGCTCTAAGGCTCGTTTAGGCCGGTTCAACGCTTTTAGAGAAATTGCCTTTACATGAACCGCAAGATCTGAATCAGATTCTTTTTTTTCAATACCAATGGTATTCAAGGCCTGTAAGTGTTGGTTGTCGTTGGCATAGATATAGGCCAATGTATCTCTACGATCTGTAGATGGTGAAAGTACATTTAAGTGGGTCATTGCATTGATCACACCATTTACATCACCCTGCAAACGCATTTCTTTATAAAAAGCTTCATAATGTTTCTGTAATTCCGTTTTGGTTTGGGCAGCACCTATAAAACCTAGTGTAAATATCAGTACAAAAGCTATTTTTTTCATTTTTTTGTGTTTATTGGTTTTGGTGTGCTAAACTATAAAATAATTCCTTAGAAAGCTGTTAATGAAAACCTTAAAAAACTGGCGAGCGTAACGAATTAAAAATTTTAATATATACTCCTTCCACTTTAAAACCCGAAATTTCCGCCTGCCTCGCCGGCAGGCAGGCTTGCTCTTTTTCTGCCGATCGGCGTTAAAATTTATCGCCGTCCGCCTTAGGCGAATGCTTTTGTCACCACTCCACCTCACCCATAGCTCCCGCTATGTCGTGCCTTGCTCGCCGAAAAAACAGACTGCCCGTATTCTTCCGAATTTTAAAGCGGAAGGAGTATAATCAATGGGTCAAACAAAAAAAGATGCCCGAAAGCATCTTTTTTTTATAGGTTTGGTCGTTTGAACATCAAGCCGTCATCAACGGCACGTTCTTATTGGTATAAGAACGAAGCAACCCAGCATAAAAAGCCAAGTTCTTGTTATCAGAATCCACACATGATTTTAAAAAACCGCATAGATTTTTGAAGCAAAGATTGGTATGCAAGGTCGGCACATGTAGATTAATGGTTTTGGGGTCGTAGTCCCTATCATTCATCACTATGGCCATTTCCACCCTATTTCGATGGTAATCAAATGAAACCTCTGCCGCATTGTAATGTTTTTTCACAAGGGCGACATGTAGGTCTTCATAATTTCGGGAAACTTTTTGCTTGGGACAGCTTAAGACTATCAACTCTTCCATTTCCATAAGAATTCGCCGTTCTAAATTTGAATTTTCCATGGCAAAAATGTTTATAAATTATACATTCAAAGGTATTTGTTAATCGATGAAATGCACTCTTTGTTAACATCAAAGGCCTTTTTTGTTGTGAAAGATGGTAATAGTGTGGTGAAGTGATTCTACAATGTGGTGGCAAACTTGAATTTTTTAACATTTATAAGAACCTGTGATCGCACAATCTTACCTTTATTATAGGTTTCCTCTTTAAAACCAGGTCTTCGAAATCCTCTTTTTATAGACTCAGCCCTATAATATTCTTGTTTTGATGGATGTTCAGGATATACACCGTTCATGGTTTCGCCCCACCATGAATTAGAAATTACAGCAGTAATAATTCGAATACAATCGTTTATATGAACAAGGTTGATCGGCTCATTGCCATTGGGCAGGTCTTTTTTGTTGCAAAGTACTGTTATTGGATGCCGCCCCGGACCAATAAGCCCCCCGAACCGTATTACGGTAGTTTGCAGCCCAACATCGTTCTTAAATATTTTTTCAGCACCAAAAAGCTGTTTTCCTGATTCAGACAAAGGTTTCGGAACGGTTTCTTCGGTAACCTCACCTTCAACATCACCGTAGACCGATGTGCTGCTCACAAAAACTATTTTTCGAACCGTGCTTTTTTTTACTTCCTGATGTAGCAATTGCATCTTTTTGACATAGCTCTCTTTCTTCCCCACTCTTAAATTTGGAGGCACATTGATGATCAAGGTTTCAACATCCGTTAGAAAATCAGAAATAGGTCCATCCAAACTATGTTCGGACAAGGAAATTAAAAAGGGGTGAATAAGCACTTTCTTGAGATCTAATAGTTTTTCTTCGGATGTGGTACTGCCATGAACAACGTACCCACTTTTGATAAGGGAAACCGCTAACGGAAACCCCAACCAACCACAGCCCAGAACCCCGATCTTATTCAAAACGGATTGTTTTGGTGACCAAAATGGCATCGTTGAGCACAAACGGCATGGGAATATTGTCTTCTGGCCTTTGGGGAACTGTGAACAGTTGATTGCCCAACAAATCGTTTGAGGCTTCATACAACGTAAGTTGAAGAACGGCATCTTTGGGTATGCTCAACTGTAGATCGGTATATTCATTATCGCTGATATAGTGCGTAATCAATTTGCCATGCCTTCGGTTCTTTAAATAATGATCTGATAAGGGAACATTGTTGACCGAGGCCGTATTTACCAAAATATCGTTCGTATAGATCTCTAAACGATTTACATTGCGCTGGGGCGTGATACAAATTTCCAATAAGCGATTATTTTCAATAACAGTATCCCGTGTTGTTTCAACCTTCATTTGTGCGATCTGTTTTGTGGGCGCTTCTGAAACATAGGTGAAACCTGAACCGTACTTACTGCTGATCGTGTTTTGCGATAAGGTTTTGGGTGATTTTTTATCAGCGCCCAAATACTGTGAGGTCCATTCTGAAAGGTTGTTTTCATACGTTGCCCATTGGGCGGTATTTGTATCGGCATCAAGAACGTACAACAGACTTGTTGGTTTCGGGCTCTCTTTTGAAAACCCTGAATCAAAGTGGGCGGATAGCATGAACCCAAAAAAGACGAACAGGGTCAAATACGCCAATCGTTTTTTTCTTTTGTAAAACCCAAAAACAGGCAATAACAACAAGAATGTCAAGGTGGTCAACAGTGTTGATGCCACCATCATTTTGAGTCCGAGGCCAACGGGAAACATCTTGATGAAGGGAGCATGGATAAAAATTGCGGGCAAGGCCAAAAACACCAATAGATAGGGGTTTGGTCGTTTTTGGTTCACCACCACCATAAACGCCGCCAACAGGGCGAACACCGGGACCACAAAAAAACCGGCCCCAGGTAATTTGACGGCCACAACTGCACAAATGCCCAGCCAAAGCAACAATGGGACCACCAACAGGTTTGCCGTTTCCACTTTCTTGAATCTGTGATAGGTGAAAAAGCAGACACTTACCGAAAACAATACGAATGCAAAGATATAGGTATGGCCGTTATAGGTAAACCCGTGCAACATATCATTATACTGGGGGTACATCCATTTTAAAAATGACCAGCTATAAAACCCAACAACCCCATTTATGCCCAGGGCCAAAAGCATGGGTATAAAACCCCTTGCGACCTCCTTTAGGTTCAGTGCTCCTTTTCGAAACCCATGTAATAACAGAAGTACAAAAAACAACACCGCCAAACCGAACATGGGCCAGATCCATTCAAAGGGGTAGGAAACCAACTTAAAAAAAGGCACATTGAAATAGATTACGTCATTAAGGCTTTTCAGACTATTTAGGTCTGCGCTGCCAAAGTGATGCAAGATGGGCATTAAATAACTGCCTTGGTGTGCCAGGGTCTTTTTGTCAAGTCGCTCGTACGAATCATTTGCCGTATGATAGTCAAAATGGTCATCGATAAAGGCGAAATTAAAGCCCTCAATATCGCCATCTTCCCTAAAGACCGTCAGATCGGTATCGTTGGGCAACATTTTATAAATACTATAGACCAAAGAATTCGCTACCGGATATTCAGGATCCGCTTTTATAAACTCTTTGATCAGATTGGCATTTCCTCGATTGGTCTCTATCAGCATATAACTGGGGCCTCCACTACCCCGTGCCTCAAAGTTCAATACCAACCCTACTTCTTTTTTCCATGGATGGTCATTGACAAAAAGGTAGGCACCGTTCAGGCCCAGCTCCTCAGCATCTGAAATCAAGATGATGATATCGTTCTTCATATTTTTATTTGCAGCTAAAAAAGCCCGCAAGCCCTCCAAAATGGTTGCAACCCCGCTAGCGGCATCGCTGGCACCCAAAGCAGAATGCGGACTACTGTCATAATGTGAAAGTAGCATCAAGGCCTTGCCCGAACCCGAACCTTTGATACGTGCCAGTATATTGGTAGCCCTAGAGAGATTACCCCAATCACCCGCCGTATGCCCTTCTTGCAGGGTGGGTTTCAATCCCATTTTTTGCAGCTCGGAAACAATGTACCCACGAACTTCTCGATGTGCCGGAAAACCAACTGCATGAGGTTTTTGAGCTATTCTTTTTACATGTTTCAATGCCCTATCGGTAGAGAAAGAGGTGTCAGAAATAGATACATCGCTTTCGTATACCGGCATTGAAGAGCGAAAACTCCAATAAATAGCAAATAAGATAAAAAAGAGGGTACCTATAGAACTGACATTTTTCATTTGAGACGATTATTCCCTAAAAGTATAAAAATATTACTGTTGTCCGATAAAACCCAAAATCCGATAAAACCCAAAATTAGTTAAAACTACGCTTCTAACCCAATAAAATGGTTGAAAATTCAATTTTTCAAAAAGTAAGCCCCTTGTTTTTAGGTTGGATAAAAATCGATTTTTTGTTGAAAATTCTGCGGATTTCC
>JAJRSY010000192.1 GCA_024278565.1 Bacteroidota bacterium | reverse complement strand
TATCTTTACATAAAAGTTCACAGAATTATGAGCAGGACCACGATCAAGTTCCCCAGAAGAGACCCATCCCAATTTTTCAAGACCTTGAACAAAAGGGTCAATGATTATTTCAAGGATAACAAACTCAAGAAAACAGGAAACTGGCAATTGTACCTGAAAACGATTATCATGTTCACCTTGTTTTTGGCACCCTATTTTCTGATACTTACCCTAGGACTACCGAATTGGGCAAATCTTCTATTGACCATCGTAATGGGCATTGGCATGGCCGGTGTTGGTATGAACGTGATGCATGATGGCAACCATGGCTCTTACTCCAATAAAAAATTGGTCAATAAATTTATGGGGGGAAGTATTTATATTCTAGCGGGCAACGTGTACAATTGGCAGGTACAGCACAATGTGCTCCACCATACCTATACCAATATTCATGAACATGATGAAGATATGGAAGCTGGTCGTATTCTACGGTTTTCTGAGCATGTCGAATGGAAAAAACACCATAAATTCCAACATTACTACTCTGTTTTTCTTTATGGATTACTGACGTTCAACTGGGTCATTACAACTGATTTTCAGCAAATGTACCGTTACATGAAACGAAAGTTGAGCTACGGAAAACTACCGAGCACGACCTTGAACTGGACTACCTTGGCCATCACCAAATCACTTTATGTTATCATTTGGATCGTACTGCCCATGTTGTTGTTGGATATTGCTTGGTACAAAATATTTCTAGGCTTCTTCATCATGCACTATGTTGCAGGTGTTATATTGAGCGTGACCTTTCAATTGGCGCATATTGTTGACGAGGCCGATACGCCCTTGCCCGATGAAAACGGCAATATGAAAAACACTTGGGCCGTTCACCAATTGTTCACCACTGTAAATTTTGGCACCAAAAACAAAATCGTAAACTGGTTTACCGGTGGCTTGAACCATCAGGTCGAGCATCATATGTTTCCAAATATCAGCCATGTACATTACACGAAAATCGCTGAAATTGTTAAACAGACCGCAAAAGAGTTTAATTTACCCTACCATGAGTACAAAACTACCAGAAAAGCGATAATTTCGCACTTTTCGCATTTAAAAGAGCTGGGGAAAAAGCCCGAAATGCAATACCAATAGATTTTCGGTAGCCGTTGTTTTGCTGGGCCGAATATACCCGAACCAAATAGGTTTTGGGGAATTTTGACGAAGGTTATTTTTTTTCTTTACCAAGGCAAAAAATTCAAGCATAGCCGTAGTTATGGTTTCATTTTTTAAAGTAGAAATTTCGGGTTTCCATTTGGCAGGAGTATACATGAACGGTCTGTTCCGCAGATACATCAAATGCTATTTGTTTATTCGGTCATTTGTCATTCAACCCGTATTTTCGATGGTATTTTAACTGCTGACCGATAATTCCATTTTTGTCATTTATATAATCTCAAAGTACATACCGTACGTTGCAAAGTAAATACTGAAGAAACCCATGAACAACAAACTATCAGAAAGAATCATTAACGTAACACCTTCCGCTACCTTGGAAATGGCAGCTAAGGCTCGTGAACTAAGAGCATCGGGCAAAAATATTATCGGCCTCAGTCTTGGTGAGCCTGATTTCAACACCCCTGATTATATAAAAGAAGCGGCCATACAGGCTATAAAAGACGGCTATAACTCGTACACCCCGGTTGATGGGTACGTGGAATTGAAAGATGCGATTATCACTAAATTCAAAAGGGACAATGACCTAACTTATGGCCCTTCCCAAATCGTAGTTTCCACCGGTGCAAAACAGGCACTGTACAACATTGCACAGGTTGTTTTGAACAAAGGCGACGAGGTTGTTCTACCCTGCCCCTATTGGGTAAGCTATAGCGATATTGTAAAACTGGCAGATGGTGTGCCAGTAGAGGTCGCCACTTCAATTGACAGTGATTTTAAAATGACGCCCCAGCAACTGGAGGCCGCAATCACTCCCAAAACAAAAATGCTCTGGTACAGTTCGCCCTGTAACCCAAGTGGATCTATATACAGTAAAGAAGAGCTAAGGGCTTTGGCAGATGTGCTAAAAAAATACCCACAGATCATAGTGGTCAGTGACGAAATTTACGAACACATCAACTACGGGGTGACCGCCCATGCCTCTATGGCCGCATTCGAGGACATGTTCGACCGCACGGTCACCGTAAACGGAGTGGCAAAGGCATTTGCAATGACCGGTTGGAGAATTGGTTATATAGGTGCCCCCGCATATATCGCAAGGGCATGCAATAAATTACAGGGCCAGGTGACAAGTGGTGCCAATTGCATTGCACAACGGGCCGTAATTACCGCTTTACTCGAGCCACCAAGCCGTATTACCTATATGGTCGATGAGTTTAAAAAGCGCAGAAAATTGATTTTGGAACTTTTGAACGATATTGACGGTTTTAAATGCAACGAGCCCGAGGGGGCTTTTTACGTCTACCCCGATATCACGGCATTTTTCGGAAAGACCCTAAACGGAACCACGATCAACAACGCCTCTGATTTTTCCATGTATTTGTTGGAGACCGCAAACGTGGCAACGGTAACCGGTGACGCATTCGGAAACGGTAACTGTATCCGTATTTCGTATGCAGCGGCGGAAAAAGAACTTCGGGAAGCGGTTTCTCGAATTAAGGGAGTGTTATAAAACTTCTTTCATCGGTAAGTCAACCACCCCCGCCTGCCAGACCGAATGACTTGGTCGGGCAGGCATCGCCAGCCGACAGGCTGGTTATTAACAAGAGCATAATTTAGTTTGTATATGTATAGGAAAAGCCCTATCTTTATTGGATGGACGGAAAAAACAAGAAAAGGTACGGTAAGCAGGCCCAGGAACTGATTCGCTTCAGGGTCGCCGATTACCTGCGGAAGAAGCAGGGCACGCAAAAGGAATGCGCCGCCATATTCGGCATCAGCCAGATGGCGGTCAACAGGTATGGGCAAGGTACAGAGCGGGCGGCAAGCAAGCCCTCAAGAGCAGGAAACGGGGCGCCAGGGGCGGCACGAAG
>JAJRSY010000191.1 GCA_024278565.1 Bacteroidota bacterium | reverse complement strand
ATACTCGAAGTAGCTATTTCTCGGAGGTCTAGGTTCAGATTTAATGACATTTTTTGTTCTTTGTGCAAAGCTACGTTTTATTATGTGCTTTTAAAACACTATGCGCAAAATAGGGTGTACGACAAATTTTCCTACATCCAATAGACCTGCCTGCCTGCCAGGCAGGTTCGGAAAGTTTCGCTTTGGAATCGTCCCTACCCCTGCCTGTCCGGCAGGCAGGCTAGCCCTCCCCCGGAGGAGGGGGTCGTTTCTCGACACCTTTGAATGCATAACTTTTTGCTGGATCTGCTCCCTTCCTTCTGGAGAGTCTGTCCCGCTTTTTTGCAGGAGGCTGGGGCGGACAATCCGATAAAATGGTTTTCTTTTGAACAGAAAAGGGAAATTTGTCGTGCACCCCGCAAAATAGGTTCGGTTGAAAATACAGTTCTAAGACCTACCTTTGCGCACTCAAATAGTCAATATGTTCCAACTCGGCAAAACGATACTATCGGAAGAAATTATTGAAAAGGACTTTGTCTGCAATTTGAATGTCTGTAAGGGCGCTTGTTGCATATATGGTGACGCTGGTGCTCCGCTGGAAGATAAAGAAACTGAGATTTTAGTGGACATATACAGCCATATAAAACCCTTTTTAAGACCTGAAGGTATTTCTGCCATCGAGGATCAAGGTGCTTTTGTCAAAGGAGAGGATGGTGAATGGGAAACTCCTTTGGTAAATGGAAGCGAATGTGCCTATGTTATATTCACCGAAAACAAGACAGCAAAATGTGGTCTTGAAGAAGCTCATGACCAAGGCATTACTAAATGGAAGAAACCAATTTCGTGCCATTTGTATCCCATCCGGGTAAAAGAATATACCGAGCTTACTGCTGTAAATTACCACAACTGGGAAATATGTGATCCAGCCTGTTCTTTAGGGGTTGAACTAAAAGTACCGGTCTATAAATTTGTAAAAGAAGCCTTGATCCGTAAGTTTGGACGAAAATGGTACAACGAACTTGACAAAATAGCCGCTAACCATACTAAACGGTAGGAATGTGAAGCAGCACTTTGGTGCCAGACGCCCTACCTTTGTCATCATGCAGATCAATAATTTCTATATAAAAGGAGTTTTGGAAATCCTTTGAAAAATTGGCCAGACGTTCCGTCGTAATAGCAATGCCCACTGAATTTCGTTTGAGTACTTTACGTTGTTTTATTTTTTCGGCAGCGGCCCTACCGATTCCATTATCTACTATGTCAATATGAATAAAACCTTCAACCTTGCTAATATGCAGCCTTATGTTTTTGTCTCCTTTCATAGATGAGAGACCGTGCCAAAGGGCATTTTCCAAAAAAGGCTGTAAAATCAAAGAGGGTATTTTTACGGTGTGCGGGTCAATATTCCCATCTAAGATTACCTTAAAATCAATTTCGTTTGAAAAGCGAATGTTCTCAATGGTCATATACAGCTCTACCGTCTCTAATTCTTCGGTCAGGGGTATTTCTTTTAAAGAAGAGGCCTCCAGAATTTTCCTAACTAGTTTTGAAAATTTGTTGAGGTAATGAACGGCGTTCTTTTTTTCGTTGTTGATGATGTACAGCTTGATCGAGTTCAGTGAATTGAACAAAAAGTGTGGGTTCATTTGACTGCGCAACATACTTTGCTCTAAGGTCAATAATTTTTTTTCGTTCTTAAGTTGGTATTGTCGATAGAGAATATAAAAAATACCTGCCAATAATGCCAAGGCTATTCCGGTTATTAAGAGTATGGTTCTGTTTTTACGAAGTTCTACTTTTACATTTTCATTTTCCTCTGCCAATACTTCCAATTGATCTCGCCTCTTTTCAGTTTCATAACGCATGATCATATCGTTCACATAGCGTAGATTACGGTCGTTCGAAATTTCTTTATCAAATTCTTGTGCTTTTTTATAGTGCACCATTGCTGCTTTGTAATCACCTTGTCTTTCAAATAGTTCTGATAAGAATTCGTTGGCTTCTGAAATTCCACGGGGCAGGTTGTGTCTTTTTGCAAGCTCAAGGCCTTTGAGTAAATGTTTTTCAGCTGCTTTGTAACGTTTCAACTGAATCAGGACCTGCCCTAAATTGGTGCGGACTTCCGAGGTTATATACTTGTCACCTAGGGCCTGTGAGGCAATCAATGTAGGCTCTAAGATATTCAAGGCTTCCTTGAACTTATTTTGTTTAACATATATTTGGGCGATACTGTTCCTGCAGATCACACGACCTATATCGCTGTCAATTTCTTCGTTAAATGATAGTGAAGTGGTATAACTTTGTAAAGCCATTTCAAGTTTGCCCTGTTCTTCGTAGCAATTTCCAATATTTTGATTGTTGATGGCAAGCCCTAGTTTATTGCCGAGTTTTTCTTCTAAGACCATTGACTTTTCGAACTGGGAAATTGCGAGGTCATACTGTTCAAGTGTTTGGTATATGTTGCCAATGCCGTTCAGCGCTACATTGATACTTCTTTTAAGGCTTTTTGATGGGTTTTTTACCGTTTCCGTAAGTTCCAAGGCTTCTTGATTGTAATCCAATGCTGATTTTATGGCATCGGTTCTGCGGTAGATGACACCCAGCATATTAAGGGAAAAAACTCTTAACTCTAAATTATTTACTTCAGTGGCCACCTCTAAGGCCCTTTGGTGCAGGGCAAGGGCCTTTGAATATTGGGTGGTGTTCCTGTATTTTCTGCCCAATTGGTTCAGTGCATAGGCCAGTCCGTCTAAATAGTGGTTATTGATTGCTTCCTTGGCAAAGTAACGCATTGATACGGTGTCACTCCTTGTTGAACGCAAAACAGCATTAATCTCCTCATAACTCTTGGGAGCGGCTTTAATCAAACTGTCGGCGGTTTTTTTAAAAGCAACGGGTACCAACTGCGAAAAGCTCGGAGCGCAAATAAATAAAAATATAATAAACAGAAAAGTTCTCATAAAATAGATTGGCCAAAAGGGCAGGTCAGATTTAATACTGTCGGTTGAAGGTGCATATGTGAACTTACATCAAATCTAGAAAGTCAGATTTTTTTTGTCTTGAAACGGGTATTTTATGGTTGGGTTTTATAATTACGTACCCATCGGTTTTGAGAAACTCCTTAATTTTGGTGAGGTTGATAATGTACGAGTTGTGGATCCTAAAAAAGGAATCAGTGGGCAAAAGTTCATTTACTTCTTTCAGTTTTTTGGTAAGGACTAATTTATGCCCGTCAACAAGGTAGATGGTGCTATAGTTTCCGTCTGATTCGGCGTAGAGAATTTCGTTACTTTCCAAGAACACCAATTTACCATCGGTATTGAAGGTTATTTTTTTATGAACTGCATTGGTATTGAAATTCAGTAATATTTTTTCTAAATGCTCTGCTGTATAGTTTTTTGTCTTGTATTTTTTTATTTTGGTAATGGTGTCTTTCAGGTCATCAGAATCGATTGGTTTCAAAAGATAGTCAATTGCCTCATTTTTAAGGGCTTTGATAGCATATTGGTTATAGGCCGTGGTTATTACTACCGGAAAATCTTTGTTCGTTAGTTTTTGAATGAACTGAAACCCATCCATAGTAGGCATTTCAATATCCAAAAAAAGACAATCAGGGGTGTTCTTTTCCAAGTGGCCCAATGCTTCAAAAGGATCGGTAAAGGAAGCGGTCACATGAATCTCATCGCTAAAATTCGTTAGCTCCCATGATAGGCTTTGAATTGCTTTAATCTCGTCATCTACTATTATGGCTTCAATCATGGTTTTATATTCTGGTACAGAAAGGTACTCAAAATTAGGAGTATGATATGGGTTTTTTAAAAAAAGATGTATCAATTGAGACAATTCGAGTATGGTTGGCATGAAAATAGGCAAAATGGCTTTTACTACTAGTTGGGTAGTTCTTTCTTACAAGGCGGTCAAAAATAGGTGAAGTGCTATGTTTTTAATGCTATCTTGTGCAATAAGCTTTCCATTTATACACAATAGTATACCATTCATACATAATAGTTGAAGACCAAGGCAAACATGATATACATTTGGTTCGGATATTTGTAAATTATCTTACGTTCCCCAAATTAATAGTAATACCAACCAATTTTGGGAATTAAATTCAGGTCATGAAAAAATGTGCATTAATGTTCGTTGTTTTGGTTTTATCCCTATTAGTGGCCGTATTGACCAATGATTCAGAAGAGAGCTTGATTGATGAAGGAAACGACAAGGTAGAACTGGCAGAATTAGATGAATTTTCGAATCATGTAATCGATGATTGAACAAAAAGATAGAATTAAAGTGAAAAAATAATAGGTCCATGTCAAAACTATAATAATGGTTATATAGCAAAAAAAAAGAGCAATTTGATAGACGTATTATAGGTTAGCTACCTACTGCTTTTGGTTATAGATTTAGGGTTTTTTGGGTAAAATGCGTATTTTTACAGTAATCCCCCCCATTTGGCACACTATATCGAAGATGCTATTATTCAAAGAATCGGTTGAACTTATTATTATTATCATAATTAAATAACAGTATTAGTATGTATGGGAAACTCTTAATGATTTTATGAAACTGCCATACCAAAAGGTACGGTTCTAGGGAGCGTGTTATAAATTAAAACATGTTACTGTTCTAGTAACAGTACCCGTCTGATGAATTACTACCTGCTGGGCACCAGACCAACTTGTTGGTGTTTGGTGATTTGCTCGATTTTGGGTTTCGGGGGAACTACCTGAATCGGCACCACTAGTAGTATATTGATTTCAATACATTGGAGGGATCGTACGGTTTGGCGGTATCATAAATTTAAAAATTAAAAAAAGACCGGCAATAAGCTTGGTCATCAGGGCAAAAGCATTTAACTTAAGCCCATTATTTTTTCCCTGTACCTATAATCATAGGCGGCCAGCATTCTTTTGTTTTTCTTGCTTTTTTTCAGGGTAGTTTCCTTGACTATCATGCCCAATGCGACTTTGGGTATAATATTGAAATTTTCTGCGGCATTGCCCTTTCTCTTTCTTGGGGCATCCTCCCTGAACAATACATCAAGTGTCCAATGGGGCTTGTTCTCCACTGACCAGTGCTTTCTTATTGCGATGTTCAGT